>CAYGZJ010000022.1:0-12968 GCA_964354335.1 uncultured Planctomycetales bacterium
TTTATGAATATGCTGCGGTTGTCCAGAGAGCGCGGCAGGCTGCAGATAATTCATCTTACGGGAGCCAAAGATTTGGCCCTAATTGAATCCGGTTACCGGGAATTGGGCGTACAGGCGAAAGCCTTTGCTTTCTTAAAAGAGATGCATTACGCCTATAGCGCATCCGATATCGTGGTTTCGCGCGCAGGGGCAACCAGTATAACCGAGATTCTCTTTTTCAAGATCCCGGCGATACTTATCCCTTATCCTTTCGCCAAGCAGCATCAGGCCGCAAATGCCGGGGTGCTGGAGATTAAAGGCTGCGCGGTTGTTGTCCAGGACCAAGAATTAGAAATCGGGGGGTTGCAGAAGGCAATTGAGTGGCTGCTGCGTGACGCCACCAAAATGGCGCTTATGCGTAACAGTTTTCCGGAATCATCCGCAGACTCAGCGGATATATTAGCGCAGGAAGTTCTTAAAGGATCAATATGAGGATGAGTCCGGTCGTTTTGACAATATTTCTTTCTGTAACGCCGGTTCTTTTTGCTCAGCAAGCGCAATGGGAGGAAAAGAAGACCACGCATTTTATCATCCACTACAAAAATGCTGATGAGGGCTTTGTAGATAAGGTCGCCCAGGAGTCAGAAGAGTATTACAACACCATTGCCGATAATCTGGGGTTCACCCGTTTTGATTTCTGGCTCTGGGACGCGCGCGCGCATGTTTATGTTTATGATGACGCTAATGAATACCAAAGGATCACCGGACTGCCGAGTTGGTCGCTGGGAGCGACAATCCCAAATAGTAAGATCATATACGCTTATCCAGAGGCAAATGACTTTTTTGACAAAGTTCTGCCTCACGAGATGGGGCATATAATTTTCCGTGAGTTTGTGGGATTCTATAACCATGCGGTGCCTGATTGGCTTGATGAGGGGGTGGCTTGTTATCAGATGGATGTGCATGATTCCGGAACGCAGGCCATTGTCCGCCGGGCCGTAGAAAACAATAATTATATCTCAATTTCACGGCTATCCGGCCTTAGTCCGCGGTTTATGAATAGCAAAGAGGTGATCAACCTTTTTTATGCCGAGGCAACCAGTATCGTTGAATACCTGTTGTCGGAATTCGGCAGGGATAAATTTGTTGATTTTTGCTCAAGTCTGCGGGATACGCGTTCACTGCAGGAGGCGTTAAGGATAACGTATTCATTCGGCTCATTCCAGGAGTTGGAAGATGCCTGGTGCAAGTTCGTAAAAAATGCATAATCACTATCACTTTATCGGAATAGGCGGAATCGGGATGAGCGGGATCGCGCAGCTTCTTCTGCGCAGCAACCGGCAGGTAAGCGGCTCGGATCTTAAGGAAAGTAAGATCACGCAGGAGCTTAAAAGCTTGGGCGCGAATATCTCCATCGGCCATAGCGGCGCTAACATAACAGACGCGGATGTTGTGGTCTATTCTTCGGCAGTTAAAGACGATAATCCCGAAGTGCGGGAGGCAAGGGCAAGGGGGATTCCTTTGATAAAGCGCGCAGAGGCGCTTGCGCAATTAATGCAGGATAAATCAGTGATCACAGTCACCGGAAGTCACGGCAAGACCACGACTTCTTCTTTGGCTTCCTATCTTTTGATGGAGGCGGGATTCTGTCCGACAGCGGTCATCGGTGGTATCCTGCGCAATATCGACAACAACGCCTGTTTAGGAAACGGAAAGTTTTTCGTCGCCGAAGCCGATGAGTCTGACGGGTCATTTCTGCACTACCGGCCGACGTATTCGATCATCACCAACATCGACCGCGAACACCTTGATTATTATTCGACATTTGAGAGGGAGGTCGAGGCGTTCGAGGAGTTTATCCATAAGACAGCCAAAGATGGTTGTGTTTTCTGGTGCAGGGATGACGCCACGCTGCAACGGCTGATGCATGCATACCCGCAAAAGAATGTTTCCTTTGGCCTTACACAGGGAGCTGATATCCGCGCAGAGGCGATTGCCATGGAGGGCTTATCTTCGCGCTTCGATTGTTTCTCTAAAGACAAAAAGGTGGGAAGCTTTACCCTTTCCCTCGGCGGATTGCATAATGTTTCCAATGCCCTTGCGGTTATCGGCTTGGGCCTTGAGCTGGGCATTGATATTGGTTTTATTAAGAAAACGCTTAACGGCTATCAGGGGTCTAAGCGCAGGCTTGAGATTAAGTATAACGCAAACCAGATCCTGTTAATCGATGATTATGCGCATCATCCTACGGAGATCCAGGCGACCCTGGCAGCGGCTAAAAACCTTAAGGCCAAAAGAATGGTTGCGGTTTTTCAGCCGCACCGCTACACGCGCACGCAGCTGCTTTTAGATGAATTCTCAAAAAGTTTTGACGCGGCGGATTATCTTGTGATCACCGATATCTACGCGGCCAGTGAGCTTGCTATCGAGGGTGTCAATGCAAAATTCCTTGTCGACAGGATCAAACAGCGTCTGCCGGATAAAGAAGTTATATATCTGCCAAAAGAAGAAATCATCAGGCATATTCTTAAGATTGTCAGGCCCAAAGACCTGGTACTTACTATCGGAGCAGGGGATATCGTAAAAATCGGCGATGAATTGGCTGAAGAGCTTAAAAGGAAAAGTTAAAAGGAAAGAGCCGCTTAAGGGCCATACCAGCTATCGTATCGGCGGAAAGGCGCGGTTTTTTATCGAGCCAAAGGATGCCGAGGATCTGCGGATAGTGGTAAGGCAGACCAGGAGAAGCGGATTGACTTTGTTTGTCCTGGGCGCAGGCAGTAATGTTTTGGCGCTAGACAGAGGTGTGGCTGGGGTTGTGGTAAAACTGAATTCCCCTTTTTTCAAGCAGATTTCATTCTCCGGTAATCGCTGCCAGGTCGGAAGTGCTCTTGCGCTCGGTGCGCTTGTTCAGGCAGCTAAAAAGCGCGCCCTCTCCGGGATAGAATTTCTCTGCGGCATTCCCGGCACTGTCGGTGGAGCGCTGGTGATGAATGCGGGAGCCTGGGGAAAGAGTATCTCAGGATGCGTCCAAGAAGTGACAGTAATGGATAAAATCGGCAGGGTTAAGGTCCTAAAAAGAAACAATATCGATTTTGCCTACAGGCGTTCAGGCCTTGGGAAATACATCGTCCTGGCGGCGCAACTTCGCTTAAAAAAGAGCGATATAGAATCAATCGAAGGCCGGATAAAGAAATTCCTTGCGCAAAGGCATAAAAATCAGGATAATACATCTCCGAACGCGGGCTGTGTTTTTAAAAATCCGCCTAATGATTCTGCGGGAAGGCTTATTGATCGCTGCGGACTTAAAGGCAGGCGCATCGGCGGCGCGGTTATTTCGTCAAGGCATGCTAATTTTATTCTTAATGATAGTCATGCCAGGGCCGCTGACGTATTGGCATTGATGCGGTTGGCGAAAAAAGAAGTGAAAAATAAGTTCAAGGTCAGCTTAGAGCCGGAAATAAGAATATGGGATTAAATAATTTCGGGAAAATCGGAGTATTGATGGGGGGGCCTTCATCTGAGCGCGAGATCTCCCTTAAGTCCGGTAAGGCTGTCTACGAAGCTTTTATGCAGCTGGGGCTTGGCGTTGAGGCAATCGATATCCGCACGGATAATGTGCGTGAGAATATGCGCTTGATAAAATCACACGGCATTGACTGCGCCTTCATTGCGCTGCATGGCCGTTTCGGAGAAGACGGCGCTATTCAAAGGATCTTGGAAAAAATTCAAATCCCCTACACAGGTTCAGGGGTCAAAGCCAGCAAGCTGGCCATTGATAAAGTGGCTTCGCGCAGGATATTTGAGAAAGCCGGATTAGCTGTTCCTCGGTACAAAGTCCTCAAGAAGGCTGCCAGTTCTAAAGTTTCATGGAAGCTGGGCTTGCCCTTGGTCATTAAACCGGTAACGCATGGCTCAAGTATCGGCCTTTCTATCATTGATAAAAAAGAGGATTTGTCTAAAGCACTGGAAAAGGCATTTGCTTTTGATTCGACTGTCATTGTGGAAGAGTATATAAAAGGTAGGGAGTTGACGGTGGGGATATTGCAGGAGCGCGCCCTGCCGGTAATCGAGATAATCCCGAAGAATCCCTTTTTTGATTTCGAGGCTAAGTACCAGGCGGGCCTTACCGAGTATGTCGTGCCTGCGGTTCTGGAGGAGCGAATTGCCAGTAAGGTGCGCAGGGCGGGGTTTCTGGCGCATAAACTTCTGGGTTGCAGCGGCTGTTCCAGAGTGGATATAATACTGGGTAAGAATAACGCTCCGGTGGTCCTGGAGGTAAATACTATCCCCGGGCTTACCGCGACAAGCCTCTTGCCTAAGGCCGCAAAAACTGTAGGGATCCCCTTTGAACAATTATGTCTGACTTTACTAAGATTAGCTTATGAAAAAACCAAAGTTTAGTTTTCCCGTCAAGCCGCTGGTCATCGCCGTCTTAGGCATTATCGCGCTTGCTTTGGTTATTGCCATCATCTGGAGCGTTCTGTTGACTTCGGATTTCTTCAGGATCAGCGATATCGTTGTCAGGCAAGGTAAGGCTGATGCGCTCTTTTATTTAAAGGGTAAGAATATTTTTACCGTGGATTTATCGCGCCAGGCCCGGATCATCCAGGAGGCTTATCCGGATTACAGCAAGGTGCGTATTGTCAGAATCCTGCCTGACCGCATTTTCGTCGATTTCGTAAAGCGCCGCCCAGCGGCATTTGTGAAATTATACAAATATTTTGTCCTTGACGAAGATAGCGTGCTTTTTGATACCCAGGCAGAGCCGCAGGAGCCATCATTGCCGGTGATTGTGGGCCTTGAGACAAAAATATTTGGCCCTAAGCCCGGGACAAGGTATAATATTAAGGAGCTTAAGCTTGCTTTGCTTATCCTGAAAGAAGCTAGGGCGAACAAGGCATTCAAGGATTTCTCTATCAAGAAGATCGATGTGACTAATCTGGCTAATACCTCGATTTTTATTCCCATCGGGCAGCCGAAGCTGGCAGTGGCAAAGGGCAGGGCCGCGGTCTTCTCCGAAGGTATTGAGGTGAAGTTAGGGATCGATAATATCAAAGAAAAGATGGTTATTCTTTCCGGGATCCTGATTCAGGCAAAAAAAGACCTCTCTAACATAAAATACATCGACTTACGGTTTAAGGAGCCGGTGATAAAACTAAACAATGTTAAACAATAATTATATCTGCGCACTTGATATCGGATCCAGCAAGATCGCGGTCTGCCTTGCTGAAATAAAAAAAAGGCGCGTCAGCAATCTTTTCTTTGATTGTGTCGCTTCAAAGGGGGTAAAAGACGGAGTAGTCACTGATTCGATAAGCCTGATCACCGCTATCGGCAGCCTCCTTAAGAGCCTTAAGGCCAAGACCGGGATCAACATCAAATATGTGCATACGAACATCTCCGGACAGGATATCGTCAGTAAGCATAGCCGCGCTATTATTCCATTGGCTGAGCGCGGAAACAAGGTGATCACAGTCTCGGATATCCAGCACGTCAATGAGCAGGCCAGGGTATTGGGCTCCAGCCTTGAAGAAGATATCATCCATGTCATCCCTTCCAGCTACACCATTGACTCAAAGAGCAATATTTCCAATCCCATCGGGCTTTACAGCCACCGCCTGGAAGTCGACCTGTATCTTATCTGCGGAAAGCTTTCTTCGGTGCAGACCTTAAGCCGGGTGGTGCATCAGGCAGGTTTTGATATTAAGGGCCTTTCTTTCTCCGGACTTGCCACATGCAAGGCAGTGTTGGGCAAAGGGCTCAAAGATGGCGTGCATGTGTTCTGCGATATCGGAAGCGATATTACCGAGATCATGATCTTTAAGGCAGGATTGCTTAAGGAAATTGAGATATTACAGCTTGGCGGAAATAACCTGACCGCGCAGCTGCAAGAGGTGCTGAAGGTGCCTTTTGAGCTGGCCGAAGATATCAAGCGTTCATACGGAGTCATCGGAGACGCGGCGCAGATCGCGGAAGATAAGGAAATCCTGGTAAAAAAGAGCGATTTCTATAAACCGATAAAACAGCGATTAGTTTCCGAGGTAATCACTTCCGGAGCCAAGCTTATCTGCAGTCAGATCAAGGAGGCGATAGAGAAGAAGGTGCCGCTGTATGAAATAAATAATTTTGTGGTTGTGGGAAGGACTGTTCTTATCGAGGGCCTTATGGAAACATTGGAAAGTGCTATGGGGATTCCGGTCAAGCTGGGCCGCATAAGTAACCCGGAGATCGTAGAGCTTATCAAAGAAAACAGCGAATTAGCCGGACAGAAGTATCTGACATATCTTACCCCGATTGGGATGATCTGCGAGACGCTGGAGGCCAAGCCCATAGGGATACTGCCGCTGCATCAACCTGCCAAAAGATTACTCACCAAAGCTGTAAATAGGGTCAAGGAAGTCTATCAGGAATATTTCTAGTCGAACAGTATTTTAGCGTTTGCCTTGTCCTGTTTCTCGCGGGGCGCTCGTTTTGCCCCGGCGTGGCAAAACTTCGCTCTGCCTCTCGGACCTCGCCTGCACGCCGAAGGCGTGCGCCATGCCCGCTCGGTTCCTCGGACACCCGCTCGAAATCAGTCCAAGCCAGCCGCTAAACTATATATTCTGCTTAAATTAAGCTAAACCTTCCGCTAAAAGTAACCTCTTTTTATGAATTAATGGTATAATTAAGCAAAAGGAGGAGAAGATGAATATTCGTCCTATAACATTAATATTAGCTTTTTTTCTCTTGAGTATAGGTTTATCTAATGCAGAACAGATAAAAGATGGTTTTGGTAAAGCACAATTACCAGATAGTTCAGTATACGAGGGAGATTTCAAAAACGGTTTGTTTAACGGTAAAGGGATTTTAACAAGCAGAATCAAAAAGTATGAGGGCGATTTTAAAGATGGACTTTTTAATGGGCAAGGAATTTTAACTTATTCCGATGGGTATAAATACGAAGGCGAATTTAAGGATGGACTTGCGAACGGCAAAGGAATTAGCGTTTCTCAAATCGGCGAGAAATACGAAGGCGAATTTAAAAATGGCTTTTACAATGGAAAAGGAATTTTAACTTATGCCAATGGAGCCAAATATGAAGGCGAATTCAAGGATAATACAGGGAATGGTAAAGGGACCTTTACTAGTATCAGTGGATATAGATACGAAGGAGAATTCAGGGATGGGCAATATGCTAAAGGAATATTGATCTATCCTAATGGTGACAAATATGAAGGTGAATTTAAAGATAACGTAGGAAATGGCAATGGGATCTTTACTGCTGTCGGTGGATATAAATATGAAGGTGAATTAAAAAATGGACAATATGATGGCAAAGGAACATTAATCTATCCTAATGGAGACAAATTGGAAGGAATATTTAAGGGTCGTGAAAATGTTAAGGGAGTTCTTATGAAGAAAGATGGCACTAAATCCGAAGGTGAAATGATAAACGGGCAATGGAGTGAGGTGAAGAAATAGGTTAACAGGCTCAGAAAAACTTATTAAAGATAAGTATTTTATTAATAATGTCCCTCAAAATATGCTGCTTTGGGGGACATTTTCTTTGGTTGACCATCGCCATTTATGATGTATAATAATCTGATTCTTAAGGGGCGCTTATCATGATCGCGGATAATATTCAAAGGTTAAGAGATCGGATTGCCAAGGCCTGCGTTAAGGCAGGGCGCGACCCCGGCAAAATCACAATTGTTGCGGTAAGTAAGAGCCGTTCTGTCGAAGAGATCGAAGAAGCTGTCCGCTCCGGCATCACTGCTATCGGCGAAAACCGTGCCCAGGAAGCTCTTTTAAAATTTAAGCGTTTTATAAACCAGCGAACTATAGAACCAACGAACGTTAGAACTATGACGTGGCACATGGTCGGCCACTTACAATCTAACAAAACTAAAGACGCGGTCAAGCTTTTTGATTTGATTCACTCCGTAGACAGCGAAGCTCTGGCGCAGGAAATCGATAAGCAGGCAGCTAAGATCAAGAAGGTCCAGGATATCCTGATTCAGGTAAACACTTCAGGAGAGGCAAGTAAGTCAGGGCTTCATCCCGAAGCCCTCGTTGAGGCTTTTTTGATCATAAGGGCGCTTAAAAATGTGAGCGTAAAAGGCTTGATGACCATTGCTCCGCTCGTCGATAATCCGGAAAAAGTCCGGCTTTATTTCCGTCGTTTAAAAGAATTACGGGACAAGATTTACGAGTTACGAGTTGCTAGTTGCGGGTCCCTACTATTATCTATGGGAATGAGCGATGATTTTGAAGTCGCGATTGAAGAAGGCGCCGATATCATAAGAATTGGTAGGGCGATATTTGAATAAACATGAATGAAAAAATAGGAATAATTGGTTTCGGGAATATGGGCTCGGCGATTGCCGAGCGCATAAAGGCTGATTATCAGGTCACTGTCTTCGATAAAGATAAAGAAAAGACAAAACTGATCTCCGGTATATCCTTAGCAGCTTCTGTTAAGGATATGGCTAATGCCTCTGAGGTGATCCTGCTTTGCGTAAAGCCGCAGGATTTTGACCATGTGCTTAGCGAGCTTAAAAACAGCGTTAAAGGCCGGTTGTTTGTCTCTATTGCCGCCGGTATCTCTACTGAACATATCGAAAAAGTCCTGGGAAAGGTGCGCTTGATCCGCGCTATGCCAAATCTGGGAGCTATGATCGCAGAGTCAGTGACCTGTATTTGTAAAGGTAAATTTGCCGGAGAAGATGATGTCAGCTTTGCCAACGAGTTATTTTATCGTATCGGTGTTATCAAGGATATCGAAGAAGATATGATGGACGCGGCTACCGCGATATCGGGAAGCGGCCCGGGTTATATTTTTGATTTTATCGCTCAGAGCGGTTTTGCAGGAGCAGAGATTCCGGAGCATGCAAAACATGATATTATGAAGCGCCTTGAACGCGCAGCGCAAGCCGTAGGTTTTGGTCCGGAGGATGCCGCTTTTCTAGCGGCAAATACGACCAACACCAGTATCAATATGCTTAAAGTTACTAGGTTACCGGCCGTGGAATTAAGAAAACAGGTGGCCTCAAAGGGCGGCACTACCGAAGCGGCGTTAGTTGTTCTAGGAAAAGGCGGGACCTGGGAAGAAGCAGCGCAGGCGGCATTACAGAGAGCCAAGGAATTGACGAAAGGAAAATAATTATGGGTAGAATCGGTATTATCGGAGGAAGCGGTCTTTATAAAATCGAGGGGATCAAAATCAAAGAGGAAGTCTGCGTGGCTACGCCTTTTGGTGATCCTTCCGCAAAATATATTATCGGAGAGCTCGAGGGAAAAGAAGTCGTGTTTCTGCCCAGGCACGGAGCGGGCCATCTGATTTCTCCTACAGAGATCAATTACCGCGCCAATATTTACGGGATGAAGAAGCTGGGTGTCGAGCGCATCATTTCGGTCAGCGCCTGCGGAAGCCTTAAGGAAGAGTTAAGGCCCATGGATTTTGTGGTAGTCGATCAGTTCGTGGACCGCACTAATTACGGACGCGAGATGACTTTTTTTAGAGACGGGGTCGTCGCGCATATTGAATTTTCTCATCCCATTTGTGATGAATTAAGTAAGGCCGTTTATGAAGCGGCAAAGGCATTGCAGGTACGTGTGCATTCCAAGGGGACCTACCTTAATATGGAGGGTCCGGCGTTCTCGACGCTGGCAGAGTCAAATCTCTACCGCAGCTGGGGGATGGATATTATCGGCATGACAAATCTGGCTGAGGCCAAATTAGCCCGCGAGGCGGAGATCTGTTATTCAACGCTGGCTGCGGTCACCGATTATGACTGCTGGCATCCTACGCATGAGTCGGTTACCATTGACCTGGTGATCAGCTACCTGAAAAAAAATATCGAAAATGCCAAAAAGATCCTGGTAGGGGTATTGAAAAACATTGATAGCCATAGAAAATGCAAATGTAAAGACGCGCTTAAGTTTGCGATCATGACCGATAAGAAACTCATACCGGATAAGACCAAGAAGGATCTGGATATCATTATAGGTAAATATCTAAGATAAAATTCAAAGTTTAAAATTCAAAATTCAAAGAAAATTAAAAATTTAAATTTTAAAACTTTAAGCTTGTTTTGAATTTTATACTTTAGACTTTTAATTTTTAAAATTATGGATTATAAGAACACCCTCAACTTACCGAAAACCGATTTTCCCATGAAGGCGGATCTGCCTAAGCGCGAGCCTGTGCAGCTCAAAGAATGGCAGCAGAATGATATCTATGGCCTTCAGCGCAGCAACCTGCATAATAATCCTAAATATATTCTTCATGACGGCCCGCCTTACGCTAACGGCGATATTCATATCGGCCACGCCCTGAATAAGACACTCAAAGATATTATTGTTAAATATAAGACTATGAAGGGCTTTGACAGCGCCTATGTGCCTGGATGGGATTGTCACGGTTTGCCGATAGAACACGCGCTTTTTAAGGAACTTAAAATCAGCAAGTACCAGATTAGCCAGATCGAATTCAGGAAAAAGGCGCACGACTATGCGATGAAATATGTTTCCAGCCAAAAAGAGCAGTTTCAGCGCCTGGGTGTTTTCGGTGAATGGCAAAATCCTTATCTTACTCTAAGCCCTGAATACGAGGAAGGAATTGTAAATGCTTTTAAAGAATTGGTAAGGCAGGGTTATGTCTACCGCGGCTTAAAGCCGGTTAATTGGTGTTACCGCTGTGAAACCGCGCTTGCCGAGGCTGAAGTTGAATATGAAGACCACACATCTGCGTCGATATATGTGAAATTTAAGCTGGAGCCTGCCAAGGGCTTCGATAATGATAGCTACCTGGTGATCTGGACTACAACGCCCTGGACATTGCTTGCCAATGTCGCCGTAGCTGTGCATCCGGATTTAACCTATTCTTATGTAAAGACGCCAAAGGTCAATCTGGTCATTGCCAAGGCTTTGCTGGTAAATGTCATGGCAGCGGCAGGTATCGAACAATTTGAAGTCCTCAGGGAATTCGGCGGAAGGGATTTGGAAGGCCTTTCCTATGAACATCCCTTTGGCATGCGTAAGGGAAAGGTGGTGCTTGCGGATTATGTCAGCCGTGAAGACGGGACCGGCCTT
Organism: uncultured Planctomycetales bacterium; assembly: GCA_964354335.1. Classification (GTDB taxonomy): domain Bacteria; phylum Omnitrophota; class Gorgyraeia; order Gygaellales; family Profunditerraquicolaceae; genus JAPLLR01. Next base: position 11,053 of record CAYGZJ010000022.1, read on the forward strand.
GTGCATACCGCTCCCGGACACGGAAACGAGGATTATCTTACCGGCATAAAATATAAGCTGGATATTATAATGCCGGTTGATCCGAAAGGCAATTTTGATGCGACTGCAGGTGAATTTAAAGGTTTGAACGTTTATGATGCCAATAAAGTCATAATCGATAAGCTTAAGGGTTTAGATGCGCTGCTTTTTGAGAGTAAGCTGCAGCATTCCTATCCGCACTGCTGGCGCTGTAAGCAGCCGATAATTTTCCGCGCGACCAAACAGTGGTTCGTAAGCCTTGAGCATAACAATCTGCGTGACAGGCTGCTTGATATAATCCAGAAAAACGTGCGCTGGATCCCCGAATCCGGCATGGAGCGGATAAAGGCAATGGTAGAGCTTCGCCCGGATTGGTGTCTTTCCCGTCAGCGTTACTGGGGAGTCCCTATCCCGGCTTTAGTATGTAACGGTTGCGGGGAAGAGTTCCTCGATGTTTCCGTGATCGATGAGTTTGCGAAGTTGGTATCTAAGTATGGCAGCGATTCCTGGTTTGAGAGAGATATCAGCGAATTTGTCAATCCCGCATTGCAATGCCCGCACTGCAAAGGTAAAGATTTCAAAAAAGGAACGGATATTCTGGATGTCTGGTTTGATTCCGGCGTCAGCTGCCAGGCTGTGCTTAAGAAGCGACCGCAGCTGGGAGGTATTCCTTGCGAGCTGTATCTGGAAGGCTCAGATCAGCACCGCGGCTGGTTTCAATCCTCGCTTATCCCCTCGGTATGTATTGATGGAAGGGCGCCTTTTGAAAACGTGCTCACGCACGGATTTGTCGTAGACGGTGACGGGCGCAAGATGTCGAAGTCTTTAGGTAACGTTATTTCCCCGTTTGATATCATCAAGGATTATGGCGCGGACATCCTGCGTCTTTGGGTAGCCTCCAGCGACTATAACGAGGATATCAGGATCTCACCCGAGATATTAAGCCGTCTTTCCGAGGCCTATCGTAAGATCAGAAACACCATCCGTTTTATTTTAAGTAATTTAAATGATTTCAGCCCCGATAAGGACAGGGTTCCTTTTTCCGATTTGAAAAAACTGGACAAATGGATCTTATGGAAACTGCAGCGGATGTCAAATCTGGTTGATAATGCTTACGGGTCTTTTGAGTTTCATAAAGCATACAAGGAAATCTATGATTTTTGTAACGAAGAGCTCTCTATGTACTATCTTGATATGGTAAAGGGCAGGCTTTATACCTGCGCGGCGGATTCAGTTCAGCGCCGCTCAGCACAGACCGTGATGTATGCGGTCCTGAATTCACTTGTGCGCATGATGGCGCCGATTTTAGTCTATACTGCCGAAGAATCATGGAAGGCAATGCCTAAGGACCAGGACGATAGCAAAATCTCCAGCGTTCATTTATCCAGCTGGCCGGACCCGGATGGTGATTTATTCCTGACAGACAGCTACGGGCAGGAAGATAATATAGAGGCGCATTTGCAGGTGGTCATGGATCTTATTCCCGAAATCGCCAAGGTATTGGAGGAGATGCGCAGCCTTGGGCAGATCGGCAGTTCCTTTGACGCCAAAATAATCTTATTGACAAATAGCAAAAATCGGTATAATTACTTAGGTAGTTTGGAGGAAAATCTTCTGGAGATATTCAAGGTTTCGCAGGCGAGCGTCGAGCTTAAGGAAAAATTGGATTGCGGCATCGTCAGTAAGGTCTATCCCGATATCGCTTTTCAGGCTCAGAAAGCAAGCGGTCAGAAGTGTGTGCGTTGTTGGAATTTTAGCGAAACCACTGGTAAGTCCGCTAACCACCCGTCACTCTGCGATAAGTGTCAGTTAGCTATAGGAGAGGAGAAATAAATTGAAGAAGAAATTCAATAAGAAGGAATTGGCAGATTTCAAGAAACTGGTTTTAAAGCGCAAGC
>CAYGZJ010000023.1:0-12857 GCA_964354335.1 uncultured Planctomycetales bacterium
ACCCTGAATTATGGGCCCAGATATTCTTGAGTAACACAGAGAATACGGCAAAGGCCATAGATGTCTTCCAGAAGAAATTGAGCCTGATAAGGCTGGCGATCAAGAACAAAAACAAAAGAAAACTTTTAGCAGTCCTTGAACAGACATCCCTGAAGCGAAAGTCCATCACATGATCATCGCTATTGACGGTCCTGCCGGCGCAGGTAAGAGCACAATCGCCAAGAACATAGCCCAGAAACTGGGCTTTCTTTATATCGACACCGGTGCCATGTATCGGGCACTAACCTTAAAAGCCCTGGATACGAAGGTTGATATTGCGGACTGTGATCTTCTTATCGAGCTTGCGCGCGCCTCCGATATTGACCTGATCAATGATCCGGACGGCTCATTAAGGGTTTTGCTTGACGGTAAAGATGTAAGCCAGCAGATCCGGGAACCGCGTATCACCAGGCATGTTTCTGATGTCGCAAAGATAAGACAGGTGCGCGAGGTAATGGTTGATCTGCAAAGGAAATTCGGCAGGCGCGGCAACAGTGTGCTGGATGGCAGGGATATCGGGACAGTGGTTTTCCCGCACGCCGAAAAGAAATTTTTCCTCGACGCAAATTTTGACGAGCGCGTGAGGCGCAGACATAAAGAACTGATCGATTCAGGCAATAACGTCTCCCAGGAGAGCGTAAAGACGGATATCTCAAACCGCGATACTATTGATTCCACCCGCGAAGTCGCCCCGCTTAAGAAGGCCGATGACGCTATTTATGTCGATACGACTGATCTGAATATCGAACAGGTCACAGAATTGATTCTTTCATACCTACATGGACAAATCGCTCATACGTAATTTCAGTATTATCGCCCATATAGATCATGGCAAATCTACTTTGGCTGACCGTATTCTCGAGCTGACCGGTGCCGTGGATAGGCGCCATAAGGGCAATCAGCTTCTTGATGATATGGATCTTGAAAAAGAACGCGGCATTACCATTAAGGCGTCTATGGTGCGGCTTTCCTACCGGGCCAAGGATGGCCGTGATTATACCCTCAATCTTATCGATACACCCGGCCACGTTGATTTTACCTATGAGGTCTCAAAGTCTTTGGCTGCCTGCGAAGGCGCGATTTTAGTCATTGACGCCGGACAGGGAATAGAGGCGCAGACTATAGCTAATTATTATCTTGCATTGGATAATAATCTGGAGATCATCCCTGTTATCAATAAGATAGATTTAACCAGCATTGATCTGCCTAAAGTAAAACATCAGATCGAGCAGGTTTTGGGTTTTAAGGAATCAGATATAATCTTAGCGTCAGCTAAAGAAGGTAAAGGTATAGAAGAAATCTTAGAGAGAGTGGTAAATGTCATTCCTCCTCCTAGCGGAGCCCCGGAAAATCCGCTTAAGTCATTGATCTTTGATTGCAGATATGATCCCTATAAGGGCGTAGTTGTCTTTGTCAAGGTGGTTGACGGAAGCATTGACCCTAAAACGCAGTTAAAAATGATGCATTTAGGAAAGATTTATAAGATTGAAGAACTGGGGGTTTTTAAGAATCTTCAATATACAAAGGCCGAAAGCCTTACCTGTGGAGAGGCGGGTTATTTTACAGCGAATATCCGGGATCCCAGAGAGATTCTTATAGGTGACACGATTACTGATGTTAAGAATCCGTGCAGCGATATGTTCCCGGGTTTTCGTAAGTTAAAACCGCTGGTTTTCTGCGGGGTTTATCCGGTAAATCCGGGAGACTTTCCTGGATTACGCGATGCAATGGATAAGCTAAAGCTCTCTGATGCATCGTTTGTATTCGAGCCGGAGAATTCCCAATCCTTTGGTACCGGTTTTCGCTGCGGATTTCTTGGCCTTTTGCACATGGAGATCGTCCAGGAGCGTCTGGAGCGGGAGTATGGCCTCAACCTGATCCTTACTGTTCCCAATGTTGTTTATCGGGTCAACCTAAGGGATGGCTCTACTATTGACGTGGATACTCCGGCAAAATTAACCCAGCAGACCGAGATAGAAGAATCACTTGAGCCATACGTAAGCCTGATGATGATCGTTCCCATTGATACAATCGATCCTGTCTGTGAGCTGGCAAAGTCCCGGCGGGGGGTTTTTCAGTCAAACGAATATCTGGGCGAGGACAGGGTCAAGCTCACATTTGAAATCCCGCTTTCTGAGATAATTGTTGATTTTTATGATAGTTTAAAATCTCAGACTAAAGGTTACGGATCACTGGATTATGAATTTAAAGGATACCAGCCGATGAAGCTGGTCAGGCTCGATGTGATGATCAACGGCGCTATCTGCGACGCGTTTTCATCTCTTATGGCCAAAGAAAAGGCGTATTCGCGTGCCCACGCGCTGGTTTCAAAGCTTAAAGAACTCATTCCAAGACAGCTTTTTGAAGTCGCTATCCAGGCTGCTGTCGGTGGCCAGATACTGGCCTCAGAGAAAGTCCGATCCGTAGGTAAAGCCGTTACCGCAAAATGCTACGGTGGCGATATTACCCGTAAGCGAAAGCTTTGGGACCAGCAGAAGCAAGGCAAAAAACGACTTAAGCAATTCGGAAAAGTTGAGATCCCTCAGGAGGCATTTCTGGAGGTGCTTAAAATATGAGGATGAAATTCGCTAAGCCTAAGGCAGGCAAAGCCAAGTCAGTTGTCCGCGAATGGGCCGAATCGATCCTTATTGCTTTTTTGTTGGCGATGGTAATCCGGGCATTCGTTGTCCAGGCTTTCAAAATCCCCACCGGCTCCATGCGTCCAACGCTCTTAGAGGGTGACCTGATCTTAGTTAATAAATTCATCTATGGAGCCAAGGTTCCTTTCAGCGATGTACGGCTGCCGGCCTTATCGCTCCTTAAGCGCGGAGATGTCATCGTTTTTATCTTCCCCCAGGATGCAAAAAAAGATTTTATCAAACGCCTCATCGGCCTGCCGGGAGAAACAGTGGAAATCAAGAACGGCTCTGTTTTTATAAATGAAAAACCGTTGCTTGACCCCAAGTTCAATCAAAGGTATTATTATAATCGTGGTGATTACGCTAAAGATAGCCAGAAAATCAGTGTGCCCAAAGACAGTTATTTTGTCATGGGTGATAATTCCGCCTCAAGTATGGACAGCAGGTATTGGGGATTTGTGCCAAAAAAGAATGTTTTGGGAAAGGCTATGATTATTTACTGGCCGCCGAACAGAATAAGGATTATAAAATGAGGTTACAGCTTGTCCCTCGCTTAAACTGGCTAAAATTCTCTTCGCTCCCCTTCGGGGACCTTGTAATTTTAGCCAAAGCTTCGGGGTTAGGCCCTTTCATAATCGGATAGAAAGGCCTACCCCTGTGGGGTTAATTCGCCCAAACAACTTACATTGTTCTTTCAGAACTTCCGTAAGTTGTGGGCTCATTAAATGAACATCGCCAATAAAATATCGACATTCCGTATCTTAAGCGTACCGTTTTTTATCGCCTGTTTTATTTATTATACTCCGGAGCGGGATTATTTGCGTTTTATGGCATTAGGTATTTTTATTTTAGGGGTAATCTCTGATGCCGCTGACGGTTATTTCGCCCGCAAAGCAAAATTACAGTCAAAAGCCGGATTAGTGCTTGATCCGCTCGGTGATAAATTGTTGTTGATGAGCGCATTCATCTGTCTGTATATAATCGATAAAATACCGCTACATTTTCCGCTATGGGTAGTACTCATCGTTATCAGCAGGGATGTTATAATACTTATCGGAGCGGCGGTGATTTATATCGTAAAGCAGAGCATAGATATTCATCCCACAAAATGGGGAAAACTTACTACCACTTTTCAGATGATGGCGGTTATCTCAGTGCTTGTGCAGTTTGCTTATTCTTTTGTTTTCTGGTGGATAGCGGTTTTCTTTACGGTTCTTTCCGGCGTTGATTACATTCGAAGAGGATTCATAATTCTTTATGCTGTGGATAATTCCCGCAATAGTCGTTAGTTACCTGGTTGGCTCAATCCCTACCGCGTATATCTTCTGCAGGTTACTTAAAGGCATTGATATCCGTACTGTCGGCTCAGGTAATGTCGGGGCCACGAATGCCTTGCGTGTTTTAGGTAAAGGCTGGGGAGTTGTTATTTTGTTCTTAGATATCTTGAAAGGCCTGGTTCCGGTTGTCATAGTTGGCGATCTGATTGCAAGTAAGATATTGTTTTTGTCAAATGAGCAACTGCGTGTTCTTGTCGGTATTTGCTGTATCAGCGGACATAACTGGACGGTTTTCCTGAACTTTAAAGGAGGCAAGGGAATTGCTACGACCCTAGGTGTTTTACTTGGTTTTGCCTTACGCATACCCGGCTTATCGGTAATCCTTGGCCTTTTAATTATCACCTGGTTTTCAGTCTTTATGGTTTCGCGTATTGTTTCACTAGCCTCAATTATTGCTGCAGTCTGCCTGCCGTTATATGCGTTTGTTTTTAGGCAATCTCTATTTATCATCTTCTCAGGTATTATCCTTGCTTTATTCGCGGTTATCCGACATAAGGCTAACATCAAACGGCTTTTCGCAAGGCAAGAACCCCGCCTGAATTTTAAAAAACAACCTAAATAAGTAAAAGAAAGGCTTTCCGAATATCAAGTGTTTTGGATTGCATAGCATTACGGCCATGTTATACTTTTTTAAAACCATACCAGCCACATATAGGTAAGGGCAAGCCGGATTCCCAAAGCAAACAATTTTATCTAAAAGGCGATCCGATTTTTTATAACATTAGCCACCGCAAAGAGTTGTGTATAAAATTCTTATTTTTTCGTTGACAGAACAAAAAAATACTATATAATAGCCTTAATTATGAGAAGAATCTTTATATTAATACTTGCTTTTCTTTCGGCAAGTTCTTTTTTTATTCCCTTGCCTGCCTTTGCCGGTTCGCAGGCAGTGGCTTATCTCTGTGATATTGGCACAGCCTATTATAGGAGCGGCAACTACGAAGAGGCACTTTCCGAATTCAATAAGGTTTTATTGCTCGATCCGTCGAATAAAACTGCCCAAGATTACGTAAATAAGATTTTTCAGTCGGAAGACTTTAAGTATTCCGAGCAGCTTCCCAAGCAAGCTCCTGAGCCGGTAGTTTTGGCATATAAAATTCCCACGCTCCCCCCTGAACAAACTCTTACTTACGCGCCAATCAAGCCATCGCTTACCAGAGATCAGGCAATCGATAATGCCCTTGAGCGCTTTAGCTCTGCAATGCCTGCTTCTGCGCAGCCATTATTGCGTTCTGAAGAAAAGAAAAAGGATTCTGATGATGAAGGTATCCGTTTTGGAAATATGCGCCTGAGCGGTCAGTTAGAGGCGCGCATGGGTGTTACATCCAGTGATGTAATCTGGAAGCAGGCGAACTGGGATCTAAACGAAAAGAATTGGCGCATGCTTTCAAATAAGGCCTATGATAACCGGGAAAATACCTACGATAAAAGGATTTATGACCGTTTGAATGTGAACCTGGATATGGATGAGACCAACGGTTTTTCTTTTCACAGCAACATCACGGTTGATCCCTGGAGTTTTGTCGGAAAAAGCGATAAGATCACTATTGCCGGAGCAGGATGGGATGCTGCTGAAATCCAGCTTAAATATTGGTCTAATACGGGATATACGCTTAACGAGCGGGTGTTTACGCTTTTTAACGGAGACTCCTTAAATCTTCCGGAAATCAAAGTTTCTGACAATAGTTCAACTACGCCGATTACAGTACTTTCCGCATTCGGCAATACCTATAGTATACCTAAACTTAAAATTCACCGTGAGTTTCAGCCTTTGCGTGAAATCTGGATGGATTATAAGACTGATGTGGTTAAGTTAAAGGTCTTTCCCTATGCTTATGAGAGTCAGGCAGTGACCTTTGATGATCCCTTAAGACTTTCCAATAATCGTATCTGGTGGGAGGATAGCCCATGGATCCATTCATGGCAACATGGTAAATTCAATGCCGCGGCAGCTCCTATTCCCGGAGTCGTAGGAGATTTTACCCGGGGAAATTGGAATGACGAGATTTCGTTTTTTGCCCGGGACAGCGAGGGCCAGCGCTTGACCAGCTTACGCGGAGCTACTTTTGAATACACTCCTTTTGAGAAAACCTCTTTGATTTCAAGCCTCGCTACGCCTAAGAATCAATGGCAGGACTATTCTGAGGTCGATAACGTGATTTTTGCAAACCGGCTGAAGCATTTCTTTCTGGATAACCTGCGTGTCGGAGCTATCTATACGTCCAGATACGGCTTCAATATTGACCAGAGCTACGAAAGTGACGCGCGCAATTACGTTGCCGGCGGAGACATCAGCTGGGAATTTATGGATGGCCTTCAGGCAAATGTTGAAGTAGCCAGCTCCCGTTCATTTTACGATATAAGCAACTCACAGTATAAAAGCGATATCGCAGGAAACGCTTATCACGTGTCTTTAGTCGGCCGTTTTCCGCGGGAAAGTATCATCAACTCCGAATACGGTTATGATAGTATTCAGCCAATGAAAGGGGAAAAGTACTTCAATAAATTCAGGCTCTTTGCCAGCCGGATGGATAGCGAGTTCGATCAGCCGCTTTCAAATTTCAGAGAAACCCGTGACGATGAGTTTTGGGGCAGGCACATACATTTCCGCCAGCCGTTTAAATATTACTATCAGGGTGAAGGGGCAATGCTGACCTGGGATGATGTAAAGAACTTTAAGATCGGAAATGGTATTGATGTCGGCCGCTCCGTGATCGGACTTCGCGTGGAAAGTTCCCTGTGGGACGATAAGTTAAATAACCTTTTTGATGTGCGTAACGTCCATGATTCAGATAACAGCAAGTTTATCGAGAATGTTGTGCGTGACGAGCTGACCTGGTCTGTCACTGATAGATTTACCACAAAAGCCCTGGGGATTTATCAGAAGTTGCCGCATACCCTCGGCGGAACTGACCCATTTATTTTCAACCCGCAGAGCAACAGATATTATGATAACACCTATATTCAGGACGGAGTCGACCCTTCTATTAATACAGGTTCTTTAGGGATGGAATATAAATTTTTTGACTGGTTATCCTTGAACGGTATCTGGGAATACACAAATGATATTTCTTTAGGCTATGATAGTTTTGACCGGGGTATTTTAAACGATGGCAACCGCTCTGCCATCAGTCAGCTCGATGGTAATTATTACCGCGATATCCGTAATTGGCTTTACAGCCAGGCGATGTTCCCCAATGCCCCGTATCCTTATTATAACATCTTCAAGTCTGGCCTAACTCTTGCTCCTTTGGATAATTTAAATATTTATCTTGATTATACCCGTAACTCCTATGAAAAAGCCGGGCAGGTCGATGATAACATGAACCACATCGGCCTTCAGGTAGCATATTCTCCGATGCCAAAATTGGCGGTTTTTCTGAAATATACTTATTCCCGCTGGCAGGACCTTGATAAGCTCCTGGGAGGCTCGACTAAGCTTTACAGCCACCACAACTTTTTTGCTGAATTTATCTACCGGATGACCAAGGATCAAGACTTTACCTTCCAATACGGAGAAGCAAGCCGCGATCCGTATATGGGCGATGTGCTCGATATCGGCTGGGATCCCTATGGCGGATCTCTGCGCACAATTGATACGCAGCATATCCTACGCATGTATTACCGCAAGAAGTTTTAGTCCCGTCTTTCTATAGCGCATAATTCTTTAAAAATAGGAGAGAACGATTGAAAAGGATCGGCAGTTTGATATTTCCTTGCGCGAATAAGAAAATATGGTTAATAGCTATCGTTCTTGGTGTTTGTTTTTTCTCGGGATGCGGAAAGATTAAACAGGAAAGTAAAGAAAAGCCTGTTTTGCGTAACACCACAAGGGTTACGCAGGAACAGTTCCAGAATCTTTTAAAAGCCAAGAACCCTGAATATTCGGGCAAGGCAGCGGTTTTGGTTGATGGGCAGGGATATGTTAGCGCTGCTGAGTTACGCGGCCAGAAAATAAACGACTTATCCGCGTTAAAGGGCTTGGTCATTAATGCGCTTGATCTGCGTAATCTGCCCATATTGGATGTATCCGCGCTTGAGGGTATGCCGCTTGAGAAGCTGTTCCTGGAAGATACAGAAGTAAAAGATATTTCTGCATTGCGAGCAATGCCGCTTGTGGCCCTTTATATAGGCAATACAAAAGTTAGCGATATCAGCCCTTTGGCAAAGGCTTCGCTTGTAGAACTTAACCTTTTCGGTTGCCCGGTAACCGATATTTCAGTAGTGCGTGGCATGCCGCTTAAAATCCTTTGGTTAAATAGCACCCTGGTCAGTGATATTTCCGCGCTTGCGCTTAATCAGACTTTAGTAAGCCTTACCCTGCACAATACAGCTGTATCTGACTTAACGCCTCTTATGGGAACAAAATTGCAGCGTTTGCATATAGGCCAGACGCAGGTCACTGATCTGACCCCATTAAAGGATTTGCAGCTGACTAGGTTGGTCTTTACTCCGAGCAGTATAACTAAAGGTATAGAGGATATCCGCAAAATTCCATCCCTGCAGCAACTCGGCACCGAGTATAAGTCAATGATGCCTGCCAAGAAGTTTTGGAAACTCTACGACAAGAAAAAGCTTAAGTAAAATCCTTCAGGCTGACAAATCAACTGTTTTTCGAAAACCGTCTTAACCTAGATAAATATCGATTTTTTTGATCAACCGCGAGCGTACTTGGTGGGCTTGTGTTGAAGAAATCATATCAGAAGATAATTCCGTAATTTTGTCTTTTTTGTCGGTAAGGATGATTTTTATCGGCTTTACGGCATTTTTACCGAATGTATTCTTTCTTTTTGAGTTGTGATAGGTGACCAAAACGCTGCTTAAGAAATTAAAGCTATATTCGCCTTTGCGGTCAAACAGCCATCCAGGCAGAATAGGACTGAAAGCCAGGTTCAGTTTATTCTCTTTATCGAGGAAGAATGGATTAGGGCCTGCGTTCATCAGCAGCCAGATCTGCAAGAATTCCGCGGTTGAGCCGGAAAGTCGGGCGACAAAACCATTGCCGTGAAGTTTCTTATCCGCAAACGCGCTGCTTACAATAAAGGAGGAATTCTCTAGAATATTCCTACCGTAGCGCTCAGGTGGCTGAAAGGGGATGAGCACGTTCTTAAAATCAGCGTAGAACTCTTCGTATAAGCCTTGTTTAAGGATCTCCAGCATGAACTTGTATTCCATGTGCAGCCAAATCGATTCATTTTCAAGCCATCCGGGGGGAAAGACCCGGCATCTGCCGATTTCTTCCGGCATATTCTTAAGAGATGCCGTGACTTTGTACATCTTAAGTTGCTTATCGAAAAGTTCGCTTTTCCTTGTCGCTGAGTAAATAGCTTTTGCCGTAGTTAAGCTTCTGGTCAGGCGCAATGCGTGCATCTGGCCTTCCAGGAAAAGGGGAATTCTGATCTGTGAAAAGCGCGTGGGCTTGACAAAAGGAGGCTTTAAGGATTCATACTCATCTACCTTATTGATAAAGTAGGAGTAGTAAACTTCTTTTTTGGGATCTTTTGCCTTTTTTATCCCCGCGTCCACTTTTTGCAGGGCATTCTCCAGTATATTAAATAATTTTTCTGTGCCTACCTGTAATTCCTGGCCGCTAAAACCAAGATGGATTTTACGCCGATATTCCTCTTTAAGGGTGTGTGTTTTATCCCAGTACTCATATTCGCATTGGGAGCTACCGGTGCGCAGATTTTCTTCGGTGAGCTTATCCACTGAGAGCAGGAAATCAAGGATTTCTTCGTTTACGATAATATGTTCTAGTCCGGATTTCTTAAGAGCATCCTTAATAAAAATGATCAGGCGCTTAAGCTCAAATGTTTCGCACAGGGATGAGCCGAAAAGAGCGGGGAGGCCGTTTAAGGCATCAAACCAGTTTGGTTTATCCGCCTCCATTTCAATGCCTACCCCGAACGGATCAAGCGAGGCCAATTTGTTTACCAAAAGGCATATTAGCTTATTGATGAGGGTGGTAGAGTATATTTCACCCACGCCGAACTGTACGCGCGCAAGATTAGCATCGTGTGTGCGCTTCTTGATCATTTCTCTTTTTGTCGGATCAGCCGTAACTGAATGCAGCTGTTTAGCCAAGCCGTTGTGAAGCAGGTATTTTTCGCTGCGCGGTTTAACGACTTCAGAATTGTCAAAAAAAGTAAAGCAGCGCTTTTCAAAAACTATATCCTTGAGCCTTTCTGGATATAGCCCAAGATAACTCTCCAGCAGGTCCAGGTTATATGTCCAATGATCTGTCCAGAATCCTTCTCCGTGCTCGGCTTCCTGGTTTTTTGCGCAATGACTGATAACGAGATTAAGGAATTCATCGTGACTTACCTGTAGACGGATATTCTCTTCTTCAATCAGGAAAATAAGGTCTCCGGGAGTAAAGGGCTTTTCCAGAAAAAGCATAATCTTTGCGGCATCTTTTTCTTCCGCGATATCCTGAAGAAGTGAACGGAAATATTTTGCGTCCTTAAGAGTGAAGCTTGCCCCTTTTACCACCAAAGGATTGAATCCGTCTGCCTGGATTAAATTAAAGAAAGATATGACGTTTTCTTCGTTTATATCCGGGTTGAACCAGATATCGCATCTTCTGTTCTGGTTTATGTCCCGGTAGTTTCCATTTCCTTGAGAAAAATAAGTCGGTTGCAGCTGAAATCTGTTGTAATCTCTTTCCAGGTCTCCGTGCTTGCGGGAGTAGATGTAAAATACCGATTTTGCGGATTCCGGGTTTACCCAGGAGCTTGCGGGTGAGTGATTTTCAAATGTAGCAGGGTATCCGCCGCGTATGATGTTGTCTAAATACGTCTGCTTAACATAAAGGTCAAATTCTCTGCTGCTGCTTTGTGTATAGATGTCAAACTGCAGGTCCTCGATCAGTTTTCTGTTTTCCTCTTTTTTATTCTGAATATATCCGGGTTTTAGGATTTTTGAGGTATTTGAGTTCAGGGCCTGAAGGCTTCTCATGTAGCCAACCAGGGAAAAGAAGGATTTCTCTTGTTTTGGCAGTAGGTCTAGTGAAAGCAGAGAGAAGGCGCAGGGAGTTTTGCTTTTAATAACTTGATTTTCGGCAGATTTGAAATTTCGTTCAGTCATAAACTGACGCGGGTATGAATAATCAGTCACCGGGCCAAAAATATCTTCAGGATCTATGATCAACGGAAGTAATTTTATTTTCTCTTTGGATAAAAGGGCCGATAAGTAAAAGTTGCCTTCTTTGATATGTGTTACTTCCGGACGGTCTGCCGGGTCGACTTGTAGCCGGTAAAAGGGTACGCCCTTTTCCATATTATCTACATTTACCCATGCTTCGAGCGTTCGGCTAAGTTCTTTTAACAGCCAATTATTCATGCCGTAAGGGATAATTTGCGGTAATCCGTCGAGAAGCTGAAGTTTCTTTTTAACTGAAGAAAGGTTTTCAATAGTGACTATACGCACTAATCCGGCATAGTTATCATTGGGAATAGTGAAGTATTCTACTTTTACTTTTATCCCTATAGATTTATTTATTTCTTCGAGGCACAGCTGGTATGAGCTGATGGACATGCTATTACGAAGATCGTATTGGAGGCTTTGAAAACCGTTATGAAAGGGCTCGTAGAGGGCCTGCGTTTTGGCTCCCGTTAGCTTGATGAAAGTGCGAAAGCCAAGGGAAGGGGCCATCTGCCAGGCTTTGTTTGCCGGAAAGAATTCCGAAATCGCATGGTCTTTATTCTTGATCCCGAAACCCATGATTCCCTGGCCCCGGTTTACATAAAAGGCCCACATGGGTATGCCGTATTTTCCGGCAATTCCGGGAAAAAAGTTGGCAAAGGGCCGGGAAAAGTTGTAATCTTCAATTACAAATTCACCCTTTTGATTTAGGTTATATTTGGCTTTTCTTTCTTTGATGGGCATGGTGGTTAAATTTGGGTTGGCTAATCTATTTATTTTACATAACTTGCCTGTTTTGTCCACAGTTTTCTTTATGAAAAGGAGGCTTTTTTCTTTGACTTTTGAGTCAAAGAATGCTATGATTTTACCTTCAAGAAAGGCAAAGAACTCATGGCAATCGATAAAGAGACAGTCAAGTACGTAGCACACCTAAGCCGCATTGAATTAGGGCAGCAGGAGCTTGATAAATTATCCAGGCAGCTCCACGATATCCTTGATTTTATCGATACGCTTAATAAGCTGCAGGTTGATAACGTGATCCCTACAAGCCATATCCTGCCTATTAACAACGTGTTAAGAGAAGATGTCCCTGTTAAATCTCTGCCAATCGAAACAACGCTTATCAACGCTCCCAGCCGTGAAGGCAGCTGTTTTGGCGTGCCTAAAGTCATCGAATAAATATGGACTTGCATACACTGCCCGCACATTCCCTGCTTGAGTTATTAAATGAAAATAAAACCAATCCAGCGCAAATACTGCAGTCTTTGCAGGGCCGAATCCAGGGAGTTGAAAAGAAGGTCAACGCCTACGTAAGGATTTCCAATCAACTGCCAGGCGTTGTTCCTACAGTTGATTCGCCGCACAAGCCCCTTAAAGGCATCCCTATAGCGATCAAAGACAACATCTGCACTGAAGGCCTACCCACTGAATGCTGCTCAAGGATCCTGGACAATTTCCGCCCGCCTTATGACGCAACGGTGATCCGTAAATTAAAAGAGTCGGGAGCGGAGATCTTTGAGCTTAAAACAAATATGGATGAATTCGCCTTCGGTTCATCTACGGAGAATTCATGTTTTGGCGCGACGCATAATCCTTGGGACCTAAACTGTGTCCCGGGAGGCTCTTCGGGAGGATCCGCTGCGTGCGTGGCAAGTGACGAGGCGATCTGGGCGCTTGGCTCGGATACAGGTGGTTCGAT
>CAYGZJ010000024.1:0-236 GCA_964354335.1 uncultured Planctomycetales bacterium
CTAATCTCTTGGGATTAGTAAAATAGACAGCTATCCTGCGGCCGGCAAAGACCCGATGAATGCTTATCGTCGAAGAGCTGGCGAACTGCGCAGCTGTCAGCTTCGGCTCAATGACCAGGTCCCCATCTTCTCCGCGCACGCCAAAGACCTGCTCAAGAAGGGTAAGCATAAACCAGCTGGCTGAGCCGGTCAAATATGTATACATCCCCCGTCCTTCGAGATTAAAATACTCAGGG
>CAYGZJ010000024.1:246-11781 GCA_964354335.1 uncultured Planctomycetales bacterium
TTGCTTGTATCAGTGTCCAGCGCCATGCGCCAGATCGAGCTAAGCGCCTTCCATCCTTCAGCCACAAATCCCCGCCTGTAAAGGGCAAAAGCAAACATCACCACCATATGATTAAAGAAAGCGCCATTCTCCTTATCTCCGTAAATAAAGGAAAAGGCGCGGCCAAGATCATGCTGCTCATCGCCAAAGTCAGTATTCAGACGATAACCGCCCAAATTTTTGTCAAAGAGAAATCTATTGGCATTACTGAAGATAGCGTTAACCTGTTTCTGCGTAGCCACCCCGCTCATGATCGGAAAGACCTGTCCGGTCAAAGTCATCCTTAAGCTACCACCCACCCTGCCTTCCACACGCTTCTTGTTATTGTCGTAGTAGCCGTTAAAAAAGCCATCCTTAAGCCACTCACTTTTTCGTATATGCTCGGACATCCAGGCAGACTTTGCCTTCAGGTCTTTGGCCAACCAGGTAACATCCAGATTATATTTCTTTCCTGAAACCCGGCTGCGCACCTTATTGAAATACTCATCCAGGCGTTTCTGTTTTGCCAAAACACTGGAATAATTAATTTTGCCAAGAAGAACCTTCAATTCCTCGGCAAGGGCGATCTTTTGTTTTCCCGTTTTTAACAAAAGCTGGGCTAAAAGCTCAAGGTTATGCGCGTACATGCTGCTGAAGGCCACGCTTTCGCCGTTGTCTTTTGCCATATCCAGGCCGTCGTTCCAGTCAGCACCCTCCAGGCGCAGCTGGTTATGGCTGCCGACATTAAAAAACTGTGTCAGATTCTGCAGAAGTAGATGTTCAAAAATGCTTCCCGTATAAACCTTCCCTGATCCGGTTCTTAGCTTATTACCTTCAGCTGCCTTATAAGCTTTATCCGGAAAACGCGAGCGAAAGATATGCTGATCGCGAAAATATGTCGTCTCCTCAAAAAGAATATCCTGGTCTTTTGTCTCATTGATATATAAATCAAGCGTCAAAAGCGGCCAGATGCCGTGATCCATCCAGACTCGGGCGATATCATTTCGGTCAGCGATAAATTCACCCGGATTCTTGCCGATGATCGTGGCATTGGATCCGTCGATTCTGACCCCTGAGAAATTGTTTATCAGGAGGCTGCGCACCTGCTTGGGGTCGCTTAAAATCAGGCCCAGGCAATCCTGCCATAAGTCGCGCCATCCCCGGCCACCTTTACCGTAATCAAAATCCGGCAGGAACGAACAGCCGAATATCTTGCGCAGCGTCGGCTGAATGCTTACCCAGCGCAGCCAATTGTCAAAATCGCGCCCGCCGGTAGAGGTATGTATCTGATCACTCTTGGCAACCCAGAATTCTCTGGTCCTGACAAATGCCTTGATTACCTTAGGGATGCTATTAAACCGATTAACAACCGTCGTAATACTGTTCTTGTCATCGACCATCCCCATCACCACGATGTAAGAATAGGATTTGCCGGGAGCCAAAGTTATTTTCTTAAAGCGCAAAGCCCCCATCGCCTCTTTACCCTGAATAGGTTCATCAACAGGTAGCTTATTCTCAAAAATAGCTTCGGGAGCTTCAAGGTCCCCACCTTCTCCGCAGAACATTTCCTGAGTAGGATATAAATACTGCGGAGAATTAAAATTTTCATCCCAGCCTAAAACAAAATAATAATTCTCATTCGGCCGGTGTCCTGCCTCGTCAAAAGATAACGTCGGCTTGGAAACCACGCCGAACTCATGCAGGCCGATGCGCTGCAGCAGAGAAGTCACATGCCGGTGGTCACGAATATTATTGGCGCCGCGCGCGTATAAAGGAATTGCCGCGATAGGAACACAATGGATCTTTCGGGCAGAAACATTGGTAAGGGTGACGACCATGACCTCGACCGGCTCTCCGCCTGCCGGGATAAAAGAAAGGATATCCGCTTTCAAGCCCATGGCCTTATTGGTTCTCTGGATTTTCTGCCACAGCAGGCCGGCTTTTAAATCACAGATATCTTCTTTGATCTGCCGCAGGTTCTTGGAAACCCCGGTTGCCGACCAAACGGAATCTTTATTGATATATATCCAGAAATTACGGGAGGAGCGTGAAGTGGTTAAATCAATCCGCGAGACAGGGGCAAGTAAGAATGAATTTTGACCGGCCTTAATATCGCCGTGCAAGTCAGGGGTGACCGAAGACATGATCGCTTCATTACCCAGCGGAAGATAAAGACAATTTATTCCAAACGCGGCTTTAGAGGTGAAACTACCGACGCTATCGCTAAAATTCCAGAGTTTTTCCATAGGTTTTTAGAGTAACACACACTGCTCAAGTTTTCAACAAATAAAATGGGGTCACAAATAAAATGGGGTCAGAATTAATTCTGACCCCATTTGTGCTTTTCGAAGAAAAGTACAAGCGCTTTGGCGAGGGATAATTAAAAAGCCAGCTTGGAAAAGCTGGCTTTTTAATTAATTGCGGGGGCCCGATTTGAACGGACGACCTCAAGGTTATGAGCCTTGCGAGCTACCAGGCTGCTCCACCCCGCGATTTCCTACAAGGTGGAATTCCTGAGTTTGTCAAAGGATTCCACCCCACGAAATCTATAACTGAAGAACAAAAGAACTTGAGAACTAAAGAACTATCTTTTTTTTGCAGGAACTATTTTAATCGGTATTTCGCCCTTGCGTACCACGCCCATCTTATCCCGGGCGACCCTTTCCTGATACACCGGATCATTATCCAGGCGTAAGAGTTCCTGCTGCAAAAGAGCGTTTTCTATATTTAAACGTTTGACTTTCCCCTGCAGCTCTTGGTTTTTATCCCGCAGTTCCTGCAGCTTGGTATAGCCGGGCAGGAACATAATCAACAGGAATACCGAGATACCGAAAAGCCAAAACGCTTTCTTAAGCGTTGATAACATTCATTATTTCCAGAGCGTGCCCGCGTAAACCGCTTTACTGCCTAATTCCTCTTCGATCCTGAGAAGCTCGTTGTATTTGCAGATCCTGTCGGTACGCGAGAGGGAACCTGTCTTTATCTGGCCGCATCCGGTGGCTACTGCAAGATGAGCGATAGTGGTATCTTCTGTTTCGCCTGAACGGTGCGAGACAATGGCGCGGTAGTTATTGCTCTTAGCGATGTCGATTGCCTCAAGAGTCTCGGAGAGCGAACCGATCTGATTGACTTTTATCAGTATAGCATTTCCTATCTTTTCCGCAATCCCTTTCTTGAATATTTCGGGGTTGGTCACGAAGATATCGTCGCCTACCAGCTGCACCCTGGTCCCTAAAAGCTTGGTCATCTTCTGCCAGCCGGACCAGTCATGCTCGGAAAGCCCGTCTTCGATAGAAAGGATGGGATAACGGCTGATCCAGTCTTCATAGATACCGATCAGATCATCCGAACTCTTCTGAACCCCTTCAAACTTATACTTGTCGTCTTTAGCAAAAGAGCTTGCGGCGCAGTCTAAGGCAAGAAATATATCCTTGCCTGGTTTATACCCCGCGTTTTCAATCGCCTGGATGATCAGATCCAGGGCCTCGTGGTTTGAGGTAAG
Organism: uncultured Planctomycetales bacterium; assembly: GCA_964354335.1. Taxonomy (GTDB): domain Bacteria; phylum Omnitrophota; class Gorgyraeia; order Gygaellales; family Profunditerraquicolaceae; genus JAPLLR01. Next base: position 3,767 of record CAYGZJ010000024.1, read on the forward strand.
GCACGGCGCGAAACCGCCTTCATCACCTACGGAAGTAGAAAGTTTTCTGGATTTTAAAATTGTCCTGAGGTTATGGAAGACCTCTGTCGCCATGCGCAGCGCCAGGCTAAAGTGCACCGCGCCCACCGGCATGATCATGAATTCCTGGATATCCAGGTTATTATCCGCATGCATCCCGCCGTTTAAAATATTCATTAACGGCACCGGCAAAATCTTTGCCTCTTCCCCGCCCAGGAATCTATACAATGGTTCTTTTTTGTCAAGCGCGGCGGCCTTGGCAACGGCCATGGAAACGCCTAAAATGGCGTTTGCGCCCAAGCTTGCCTTGTTTGGCGTGCCATCAAGCTTGATCAGAAGCTCATCTATGTTGTTGAAATCAGGGCTTAAACCCTTTATTTTTGAAGCAATTACGGTATTAACGTTTTCAACCGCTCTTAGTACTCCTTTACCTAAATATCTTTTCTTGTCGCCGTCACGCAATTCCAGCGCTTCTTTTTCTCCGGTAGAAGCTCCTGAAGGGACAGCGGCCCTACCCATGATACCGTTATCAAGGATCACGTCGACTTCGACCGTGGGGTTTCCCCGTGAATCCAGTATTTCTCTTCCCATTACCTTATTGATTTTTGCCATACCTGTTTCCTCCTAAAAAGTTGTGAAGCTATATTATACATACCTGCGCTTGGCAGTCAAGGAAAATAACTTTCTGCCCTGAGAAAAAGTTTGACTAAAAGGGGCTCTTATGTTATCTTATTTCATTACAAGGAGATCCCATGGAATGGAGAAAAGTTAAGTTTTACTGGAAACTATACTGGATCAGGATACTGGTTCTTGCTTTTGCTACCTTAATAACCACCACTTTCCTTATCCTCGTCGCGCACGGAATAAAAGCATGGAATGAGACAGACTCATATCTGCGCCAATCACAGCTAGCGGCCCTACCGCTGTCGACCTTCACCTGGATCGTCGTAGGGATCATCCAGTCATTCGTATTCGTCTTCATGATCTACTGGATCCAGATCAAGGGTTCACAATCCTTTACCCAACACTCCAAGAAAGCGATCTCCGGAAAAGAAATACAGATCACCTGGGCTGATGTCATCGGGATGGATGAGGCAAAACAGGAAGCGCTGGAAGTCGTGCGACTGATCAAGGACCGCGTGGAATTGCAGCGCATCGGCGGCAAGATCCTGCGCGGAATCCTCATGCTAGGACCTCCGGGCTGCGGAAAGACCTACCTGGCAAAAGCCATAGCCACCGAAGCCGGGCTTCCCTTTATTTCGATGTCAGGTTCCGAATTCGTTGAGATGTACGTGGGCGTCGGCGCAGGCAGGATCCGCGGGCTTTTCAAAAAAGCCCGGCAGCATGCAGAGCTGGAAGGCGGATGTATCATCTTTATCGATGAAATCGACGCGGTCGGCATGCAAAGAGCTGCCGATTCCGGCGGGGGCGGCCAGACTGAGACAAACACCACCTTAAATCAGCTTCTGGTGGAGATGGACGGGTTAAAAGAAAAAGACACGAATATAATCATCGTCGGGGCCACCAACATGAACGAGCAGTTCCTTGACGCAGCCCTTCTTCGCCCGGGCAGATTTGACCGCAAGATATATGTGGATAAACCCAGCCTCGAAGACCGCCAAAAACTATTCGCGTATTATCTAAAGAACGTAAAATTTGACGAAAGCAATGTCAAGATCGACCGCCTCGCCCGAGTCACTGTAGGAAACAGCCCCGCGGATATCGCCAATATTGTGCGCGAAGCAGCGCTTATTACCGTGCGTAACCGCCGGCCGGCAATCACTATGAAAGATATCGATGACGCGCGCGAAAGAATCGCCCTTGGCATCAAACGCAGGATCAAGGTCAGTGAAAAAGAAAAATGGCAGATCGCCTATCATGAATCCGGACATGCCATAATAACCTACCTTCTTGCTCCCACAAAAGACGTCTTCAAAATAACCATCACTCCGCGAGGACATACCGGAGGGGTCACCTGGACGCCTGAGCGGGAAGAAACTTTTATCTATGACCAGAAAGAATACCTTACCCTGATCAAGGTATCTCTGGGCTCATATGCCGCAGAAAAACTTAAGTTCAATTATACCACTTCCGGTGTAAGCGCTGATTTCGAAAATGCCATGTGGTGGGCGCACCATATGGCCTGGTCCTGGGGTATGGGCGCATCGGGCTTGATCGGTGACTTTCACATCCTGGATAAGTACCAGCGCAAAGGGACCTCCCCTTTCTCTGAAGAGACAAAGATAAAACTCGACAATGACGTACAGCAGATCATGCAAACCTGCCTTAAAGAAATCTCTGAACTCCTGAAGAAAGAAGAGCCGCTCCTTGACCGCTTAGCAAAAGAACTCGTGCTCAAAGAAGAGCTTAATTATGATGAAATCGAAGCTATCTTTAAGGAATTTGGCAAGGCGCGTCCTACTGCTTAAATTTCTTCTCCTCTTTCTTTTCCTGGCCACAGGCTGCAATCTTTCCACTTCTTCCTCCTCCATAGAGGATATTCCTGCGGCGATAAAGAATATCTGCCGCTCTGATTACCAGGTCGATGTCCAGGTACGCCAGGTAGGCTCGACCATCTGGATTTATTTACCGGTGGAAAATATCTTTGCGCCTCTGGAGAAAAATCAAAAGCCGGAAAAGTATTTCGAACGCTATGCGGTTGAGGATAATAAGAGTGATTTTATCGGCGGGATCCTGAAATGCGACTACATCATCAAACCCCTCCCTGAAAAAGAAAAATTACAGGAGTTTTCATTTAACAAAGAAGCCTTCAAGAAAAAACTGCGCGTCTGGATGGCCATCAACCGCGTACTGATGAGTTCAGACTATAAAAAGAAAAACCCTCCCCAGTTCTACGGAATAATCCTTGCGGATACAAAAAATGGCTTTGCTATCCGTGACCTTTTTTACTACCAGGACATCAAAAAGGTCTTTTACAGTTATATCTCCTCAACGGAATTCCAGCACCGTACAGTTGAAGACACCCTGCTTTCTCTTGATATTATCGGCGATAAGGAAGGAACTCATCAGGATTATAAAAACATAACCATGAAGGATTTCTTAAGCATGCAGATCCAGGGCCGCATCCGTCTGAAATTTCAGCGGCCGGAAGTGGAAAGAAACGCGGATATCGACAAAGAGGTTCAGAAGATTATCGCCTATGTCCTGCAGATATACGATTTCAATGATTTTAGCGGGGTGGAAATCAACAATCTGGTAACCGGAAAACGTATGGTCCTCAACAAAGCGGCAATTCTTTCCAAAACTACCGAACTCTAATCTTTACTTTCCTGCCGACAATCTTTAATTTCCCGGTAACAAATAATTGAATGGCTCGCGGGTAGGCTATATGCTCTATAACGTGAATTTTTTTCTCGAGGCTTACTAAGGTGTCATTCTCTTTTATGGGCAACGCCTGCTGCAGTATGATCGGGCCATGATCCATCTGTTCATCGACAAAATGCACTGTCACTCCTGTCATTTTGGCGCCGTAAGCAAAGGCATCTTTTATCCCTTCGGTCCCCTTAAATGAGGGAAGCAACGCGGGATGGATATTGATAATGCGGCCTTTAAACGTGCGCACAAATTGCGGACTGAGCATGCGCATAAAGCCGGCCAGCACGATCAGATCTATCTTATCTTTACGAAGACGCTCAATGATCTTTGCTTCGAATTCCTGCTTGCCGGCAAAGCCTTTGCGCTCAACCAACGCCACCGCTATTCCCGCTGCCTTTGCCCGTCTTATCGCAAGTGCTGCAGGCTGATCGCAGACCAATAAAGACAAATTCGCTTTGATAACACGTCTCTTGACCGCCCGGATGATCGCGGCGAAATTTGTCCCCCTACCAGAAGCAAAAACCGCTATGTTCTTCATATTCTCTTCCTTATTGTTTTCATGGGACAGACCTCCACGCACTTGCCGCACGACGTACATTTATGGTAATCGATAACCGCCAAATTGTCAACCCCTCGATTCTGCTCGGGGTTGATCTTAAGCGCAGTCGAAAGATTAATAACATGGATTGCGTCCACAGGACACACTTTAACGCATAAGCCGCAGGCAATACAGCCGACAGGACAGACTAACTTGGTATCTTTGCCGTTATCGCGGGAACTACAGGCAACGTATACCGGATGCGTCAGGGGGATCAAGCTGAATAAACTTTTCGGACAGATCAAAACACACTTATTGCAGGCTTTGCATTTCTCCTTATTAACAACTGGGAGCCCTTCGTCTGACATAACAATCGCGCCGAACGGACAGATCCGCGCGCAATCGCCGAACCCTAAGCAGCCATAGGCGCATTCTTTTTGTCCGCCTAATAATTGATTTGCCGCTACACAATCGTTAATGCCCTGATAGATAAACCGCTCCTTGACGCGGCAACCGCCGTTACAATGCAGGGCCGCAACCGTATGCACCATTTTCTCTATCTTTTGGCCAAGGAGCGCAGCGATCTTCTCCTTAATCTCTTCTTCGGCAACGCGGCAGGCATCAGGGGTCTTTTTGCCGCTTAAAAGCATCTGTGCAAAACCAAAACATCCGGCGCTGCCGCAGGCGCCGCAGTTTGATCCGGGCAAAAGTCCGTGCACCTTTTCCAGGCGCGGATCAACCACTACCGCAAGCCGCTTGGAGGCGACTGCCAGGCCTATGCCGAAAATCAAGCCTAGAGAACCGAGAGTTAAGATTGCGATTAAGATTTCCATTTTAAGTTTAAATTCAAAGTCTAAAGTAAAAAATTCAAAACAAGGTTAAAGTAAAAAAGTTTTAAATTTTAAAATTAAGATTTTAAACTTTCTTTGAATTTTGAATTTTAACCTTTAAATTTACCGCGTTTCTAGAATTTAAAACCATTGAATCCCATAAACGCCAAGCTCATAATCGAAGCGATGATAAAAGCCAGGGGAAAATCCTTCACTGCCTTGGGGACATTGCACAGATCCAGCCGCTCCCTTATTCCTGACATTAAAAGCATAGCCAGCGTATATCCCAATCCCACACAAATTCCCTGGAACGCCGAATACAGAAAGCTCCCCGGTACCGCTTTGCCGTTTACAAAAAACATATCGATATTTAAGACCGCAACACCCAATACCGCGCAGTTAACGGTAATAAGCGGCAGATATATCCCGAAGAAGCGATACATCGGCGGACTTATTTTCTTGATCACCATTTCCACCAGCTGCACAAAAGTTGCGATTACCAGGATAAATGATATGGTACGCAGATAGGTTAAATTAAACGGCACCAGTAGATACGCATAAATAAACCAGGTGATGATCGATGACATCGTAGTCACGAACATCACCGCAAGGCTCATGGCCAGCGCCGGTTTTGTCTCTTTAGAGATAGCGACAAAGGAACACAAGCCCAGAAACCGGGATAGAATGACATTATAGATAAAGACTGCCGAAATAAATATGGTTAAGAATTGTGCTAGGTTCATCCCGCACCTTCTCCTTTATTTATTCTTTTAAACCCAGCGCCATTTAAACTATGAATATTAAAAAGGTGCGGGATCATGCTTTCCTGTTCTTAAGAATATTAAAGAAACCCAATAGTAACCCGATTACTAAAAGCGCGCCTGAAGGCATGCCAATGACAAAGGCCGGCTCAAATCCGGAAAATAAGGTCTGCCCTAAGATAGTGCCAGAGCCGAAGAATTCCCGAATACCGGAAATCAAGATTAAGGCCAGAATAAAACCTACGCCCATGCCTAAACCGTCAAAAAAAGAATTGACCACAGAGTGCTTAGAAGCGTATGCCTCTGCACGCCCAAGGACAATACAATTGACTACGATCAAAGGCACATAGATTCCTAAGGCGCGGTTTAGGGCAGGGCTATAGGCTTTCATGAAAAGTTCGGTTATGGTAACGAAGGTTGCGATAACCACAATATAGCAGGGAATGCGGATCTTTTCAGGGACAGCATTCTTGATAAGCGCGATAATAATATTCGACCCTAGTAATACAAAGGTCGCCGCGATCCCCATTCCGATCCCGTTTACCACCGATACAGAAACCGCCAGCGTAGGACACAGCCCCAGCACCAATACAAAGGTGGGGTTTTCTTTGATAATGCCCTTTAGAAATTCGTTAATTAATTTTCTCATAATTACCTGTAAAATTAAAAGTCTAAAGTAAAAAATTCTCCCGCCAAGAAATATAAATTTAAGGCGGGATCCCGCCTAGAACTAATTGGGTAGCGGGAAAAACAAATTTAAAGTCTAAATTTTAAATTTTAAAACTTTATTCTTTCTTTGAATTTTGAGCTTTAATCTTTGAACTTATATTCTGGTTCCGTATATTCTATTCTTAGTATATCGGTCTATTATAGGCACCGCCGCATTCATCATCAATATCGCATAGGAAACGCCTTCCGGATAGCCTCCCCACTGGCGGATGACTATAGTCAACAAGCCGCATCCGAAAGCAAATATAATCTGCCCCTTGTAAGTTAAAGGTGAAGTCACATAATCTGTGGCCATGAAAAATGCTCCCAGGATGAGTCCTCCGGAAAGGATATGAAATAGCCAATCCCCGCTGAATAATCCCTGAGCACCGAATATATAGGTAAATACTCCCACAGTAAGGATGTAGGTAAGCGGAATATGCAAAGAGATATACCCTTTAATCAAAAGATAAAGTGCTCCGATAAGCAAAGCAATAATACAGACCTCGCCGATACAACCCCCCCGGTTGCCTAAGAATAAATTAAAGTAGGAAATCTGTTCTGCCCATTTACCTTCCTTAAAGAGCATAAGGGGCGTGGCGGAAGTAACAGCATCATACCCAGCCCCTGCGCGCAGGGGCTGGGTGAAAGCAGTCATGTAATTCGGCCAGGAGGCCATCAGAAAGACCCTGCCTACCAAAGCCGGGTTAAAGATATTCTGACCCAGGCCGCCAAAAATCTGTTTGCCGATGGCAATAGCAAAACAGGAACCGATGACAGGAATCCAAAAAGGAACTTTCGGCGGCAGATTATAGGCAAGCAACAGCCCGGTCAAAAAAGCGCTTCCGTCCAAAACCGTAATCTTACGTTTGGTAAAAAACTGCAAAACCCCTTCGGTGGCAACTGCTGAACCGATGCAAAGTAAGATCACCCATAATGCATCCAGGCCAAAAATAAATACTCCGGAAACGCCTGAGGGAATAAGGCAGGCTACCACCGTCCACATGATCTTGCTGACGGATTCTTTTTTGTGCAGGTGGGGAGAAGATGAGACTATCAGGTTATGGCTCAATTGTCTAATAATGCCCTTATCTCTTGCGCTTTCTTCTGTACGGAATCAATCACTGCGCGGCTGGAAATTGTTGCGCCGGTAATCGCCTGAACGCCGCTTAAATCATCGGCAGTTTTTCCGGAAAACTTATCTGTAAAATCGGGTTGCGTGACTTTTACGCCCAACCCCGGAGTCTCGTTCTGCGATAGGACCTTGATCGAGCTGATAGTGCCGTCGGCTAACATACCCACCATGGTCTCGATAGTACTAGAGTATCCTTTGCCTGCAACCTTAAAAGCAGCGCCGACAAGCTTACCGTCTTTATCATGGGCTTTATAGTAGAGTATCTCTGTCCCGGATTTTACTGCCTCAAAATGTACTGCCTGCGGCATGACCTCTTTAAGACTGGCCTCTTCCTCTGCCTGCGCCTGAGAAATAATCTTGGAATTAGTTAAAGCATTTACTCCTGCCAGGAGCCCTGCAGCTATAATACAGATGACTGCTAAGGTAGCGCCGTAACGGACCAGATCTTTCATCCCGCGACTCCTTTCATAAGGCCAAGGACATTATTTTACCGCCTCAAGCTTCGCTCGTTTTATCGCCTGCACTAACCCTATATTCGATGGACAGACATAGCCGCATATTCCGCATTCAATACAATCCAAAGCCCCGTAATCCTTGGCCTCTTTCCACATCTGCTTCTGAGAAGCTAAATTAATCAGGGTAGGCATTAGGCCGACCGGGCACTCCCGCACACAGGCAGCGCAGCGGAT
>CAYGZJ010000025.1:0-3764 GCA_964354335.1 uncultured Planctomycetales bacterium
CCCCGATGAGGTCAAGCGCAGCCTTGACGCTATAAAGGAGTCCAGGAAAATCGAAGCCATCGATGACGGTTTTGCCAAAAGCTGCGGTTATCCTAATGTTCAGGAACTGGAAAGTGCCATTGAGCGGCAGCTGTTTTTGCAGAAAGAGAATAACGAGCGCGCCAAAATAGAGAATGAAATCGTAGATGTGTTGGCTAAGGGCGTCGAATTCAAGGTGCCGCAGTCACTGATCGAGCGGCAGCTGCAGGATCTGGTCAGGCAGACCAAGGTTGATCTTGCGATGAAGGGTATGCCGCGCGATAAAATCGACGCGGAGGAGGAAGCGATCACCAAGGATTTGCGGCCTCAGGCGGAGAAACAGGTAAGGATTTACCTGCTTTTGACCGAGGTGGCTAAGAAGGAAAAGATCGCTATCGACGACAATATGCCGCGCAAGGTGTTAGAGTTTCTCCTGAAAGAAGCGAACTGGAAGCAAGCAGCATAATTCGTTAAAGACGTTATTTTTGTTAATTTCGTTAAGTTCGTTTTAAAAGTTTTAAAACTAAAATAACGGTATTAACGAACCTAACGAGCTAAACGAAAAATGGAGGTGGATATGACTACCAAGAATCAGCTGTTAGTTCCGATGGTTATTGAGCAGACCAGCCGCGGCTATGAGCGTGCTTATGATATTTATTCCCGGCTGCTCAAAGACCGAATAGTTTTTATCGGCACGCCGATCGACGACTATGTGGCTAATCTTATCATCGCCCAGATGCTCTTTTTGCAGATGGAGGATGTGACCAAGGATATTAACGTCTATATTAACTCTCCGGGCGGATCAGTCACCGCAGGCCTTGCGATATATGACACCATGCGTTTTGTCAAGTGTGAGGTGGCCACCTATTGCGTGGGCCAGGCTTCCAGTATGGGCGCGCTTCTTTTATGCGCCGGAAGCAAGGGAAAGAGGCAGGCCTTGCCGAATTCGCGGATCATGATCCATCAGCCCTGGGGCGGTATTCAGGGGGCGGCAGAGGATATCTCCCGCCATGCCCAGGAGATCCTGAAGATGCGCGATAGGTTAAATGAGATCCTGGCAATGCATACGAATCAGCCGTTGGAGAAGGTAGTTAAAGATACGGACAGGGACTATTTTATGTCCGCCCAGGAAGCAAAGAACTACGGGCTGATCGATGAAGTCATTATTTCACAGAAATAATAACACGTAAAACCACAAGGAGTAATCTGCTATGAGAAAGAATTATCTGTTAACGCCCGGACCAACCCCGTTACCGCCCCAGGTTTGCGAAGCCATGGCGCGGCCGATCATTCACCATCGCACTCCGCAGTTCCAGGCGATCTTAAAGGAAGCGACTGAGGGGTTAAAGTATGTATTTCAGACGCAGGGCGATGTATTTATTCTGGCTTCTTCCGGAACCGGCGCCATGGAGGCTTCCGTTTCCAATCTTTTATCCTCCGGAGACACAGCTTTAGTGGTCCAGGCGGGAAAATTCGGGGAACGCTGGACTGAATTATGTAAGGCTTATGGTATCAATGCCGATGTTATTGAAGTAGAGTGGGGTAAGGCTGTGGATCCCGCTGAGATTCAAAAGCGGCTTAAGGCCAATCCAGCGATAAAAGCAGTATTTACTACTTTATGCGAAACGTCTACCGGAGCAGCCAGTGATATTGAGTCCATAGGCAGGATTGTCAAAGAAACTGCTGCAGTTCTTGTGGTGGATGCGATCAGCGGATTAGGAGCTATCGACCTTAAAACCGACGCCTGGGCAGTCGATGTAGTGGTATCGGGATCGCAGAAGGGGCTGATGCTGCCTCCGGGACTTGGGTTTATCTCTGTAAGTCCTAAGGCGATGAAAGCAATCGAAGTCTCTAAATCTGCGCGTTACTATTTTGACCTGCGTAAAGCTAAGAAGGCGATAGACAAAACCGATACGCCGTTTACTCCGGCGATTACGCTTATTATCGCTTTGAATGAAGTGTTAAAAATGGTCAAGCAGGACAGTCTTGAAGCTGTTTTTGCGCGGCATAAGAAAATGGCAGATGCAACCAGGGCAGCGGTAAAAGCGCTGGGCCTGGAATTATTCGCGCCCACCGCAGCTTCTGATGCGGTTACTGCGGCAAAGGTTCCTGAAGGGCTTGACGGAGAAAAGCTGGTCAAGACTATGCGCGACACCTATGGTGTAACTATTGCCGGAGGCCAGGATGAGATGAAGGGAAAGCTCATCAGGATCGCCCACATGGGATTTATCGAAGAGTTTGATATCATCGTCGGAATTTCCTGTCTCGAGAAAGTCCTGGCGCAGATGGGATATAAGTTCACCCTCGGTTCAGGGGTGAAGGCAGCGGAAGAAGTATCTTTAAAATAAATTCAAAGTCAAAAGTAAAAAATTCAAAAAAAGGTCTAAATTTAAATTTTAAATTTGTTTTGAATTTTAAGTTTTGAATTTCTCTACTCGTTATAAGGAGGAAGTCATGTACAAGATACTAGTAAGCGATGCATTATCCGATGAAGGATTGAAGATCTTAAAAGAGGTTAAGGATTTTCAGGTCGACGTCAAAACAGAGCTTAAGCCGGATGAGTTAAAGGCGATTATTAGTGAGTATGATGCGTTGGCGGTGCGCAGCGCGACTAAGGTCACTAAGGAAGTGATCAACGCCGGGACTAAGCTTAGGGTTATCGGCCGTGCCGGTGTGGGGCTTGATAACGTTGATCTGGAAGCTGCTACGGCAAAAGGGATCATTGTGATGAACACTCCCGCGGGAAATACGATTTCTACTGCCGAGCATACCTTTAGCATGATCCTGGCGCTTTCCCGCAACATCCCACAGGCAAACGCCTCTATGAAAAAAGGGGAATGGAAGCGTTCTAAGTTTATGGGCGTTGAGCTTTATAGCAAGGTGTTGGGGATCGTCGGTTTCGGCCGCATAGGTTCGGAAGTGGCCAGGCGCGCTTTATCATTCGGAATGAAGGTATCGGTGTATGATCCGTTTCTTTCCAAAGAAGTGGCGGAGAAACTGGGTGTGGACGTAGTGGAATTAAAAGATATCCTTGAGAAAGCAGACTATATCACCGTGCATACGCCTTTGACGGATGAGACAAAGCATATGATCTCTACCAATGAGTTCGCGATGATGAAGAAGGGCGTGCGCCTGATCAACTGCGCCCGCGGCGGGATCATTGATGAAGCGGCATTGGTGGTGGCTGTTAAGGAGGGTAAAGTTGCCGGAGCGGCAATTGATGTTTTTGAGCAGGAGCCGCTTCCCGCGGATAGCGTATTTGCGACAACAGAAAATATTATCACCACTCCGCATCTCGGGGCCTCTACTGAAGAAGCGCAGGTAAACGTGGCGATCGAAGTAGCGGAGATCATCCGCGATGCGCTGCTTGGAAGAGGAATTCGCAACGCCGCTAATTATCCCTGCCTGAAACCCGAAGAGTGTAAGATCATCGAGCCTTATATTAAACTGGCGGAAAAGTTAGGTTCATTCTCAAGCCAGCTGGTCGAAGGAAGGATCCAGGAGTTGAATATCAGCTATTATGGCGAAATCGCCCAGCATGACCTGGCACCAGTGACGCTGGCTATTGCAAAAGGAGTACTTACTCCTATATTACAGGAAACCGTGAATTTCATCAATGCGGTAACCTTAGCCAAGGAAAGAGGGATAAGGATTAACGAGGTCAAGTCTTCCAAAGAGGCAGAGTTTGTGACCTTGATCCAGCTGGAGATTAAAACGGATAAGGAAATCAAAAAGGTCTGCGGTAC
>CAYGZJ010000025.1:3864-11433 GCA_964354335.1 uncultured Planctomycetales bacterium
CCTTGATCCAGCTGGAGATTAAAACGGATAAGGAAATCAAAAAGGTCTGCGGTACCTTATCGTCAAATAAGCAGCCGCGCATTGTAAAAATCGACGAGTATTATGTCGAGTTTTATCCTATCGGTGAAATGGTGTTTGTGCGTAATTGGGACAGGCCAGGACTTATCGGCAACCTTGGTACGTTGATGGGGAAACACGGGATCAATATCGCGGCAATGACCTTCGGCCGAGATGAGCCGGGAGGAAAAGCGATCAGCGTCCTGAATATTGACAGCCCCGCTACCGCGGAGGTCCTGGATAAAATCAAAAAAACCGAGAATATTCTCGCCGTGAAAGTAATTAAAACATGAGAAAATTTTTGATTTTAAGTTTTATTATCGCGCTTTGGGTTTTTAGTTTTACGATTAGCTGCTACGCCAAGGACATCACTATAATTTATTCCGGAGAAACGCATGCCATGCTCTATCCCTGCAGTTGTCCGAAAGAGCCTGACGGCGGTATCGCGCGCAGGGCCACGCTGATAAAACAGCTTAAAAAGAAGTATCCCGAAGCTCTGACCGTGGATTCAGGCGGATTTTTTGCCGGCGGATTGATGGATGAATATACGCAGAACACCCAGTTGGATATGGAGCGGGCCAAAGTCAGCCTGCAGGCCATGGAATTGATGGGCTATGACGCAGCCGCGATCGGCGATGATGAGTTAAGTTTCGGAGAGGATTTTTTTCAGCAAAGCATTAAGGATCGTAAGACGCGTTTCTTATCCGCTAATCTTAAGGCGCAAAACGTACTTCCGTTTTTTATAAAAGATGTTTCCGGGGTAAAGATCGCTCTTATCGGCCTGACCACTCCCGCGGCGCGGCAGAAGGTAAGCAAACTTCAGATAGGCGAACCCAGGCTTGCGCTGACAGAACAGATCGCCTCAGCAAAGAAGCAGGGAGCGAACCTGATTGTTGTTTTGAGCCATCAGGGAGAAAGCGACGATCTTAGCCTTATTAACGAGGTTCCCGGTATTGATGTTCTTGTGTCCGGCCATAGTCGCTCAAAAGAAGAGCCGGTGACCAAAATAAAAGATACTATTCTGGCACGGCCTTCCTGGCAGGGTAGGCGCATCGGGAAATTGACCATTAGCCTAAAGGATAACAAGGTCACTGATTATAAAGCCGAAGAGCTTCGGCTTTCGGATAAAGTCGCCGATGAGCCAAAGATCAGCGTTATTCTTCCGCGCTGTTTTTCCAATTCAGATTGCAAGAAAGCCGGGGTCTTAGGCATCTGTCAGGATCCCGGGAATATACGCGCAAAATGTCTTTTTGAGGAAGCGGCAAAAATCAACTTGCTGGTAATAGTCAGCAAGTCTTGTACTACCTGCAACGCATCGGTGGTTGCAGATGCCTTCAAAAAACAATTCCCGGGGCTGGTGATTACATACTTAAATTATCCGGAGTCAAAAAAGGCTGTTTCGCTGGTCAAAGAACTTGGGTTGACTGGTTTACCAGCATATTTATTAGGTAAGGAAGTGGCGCAGGATGCGAAATTCGCTAATTTAAAAGGAAGTGTTGAAGAAAAGAAAGGGTATTATCTCTTAAAGCCGGAATTTGTGGGAGTCGGGTATTTCCTTGAGCGCAAGAGGGACAAGGGCAGCCTGGATATATTCATCAGTCTTTTTGATAAGGAGATGGCGCAGTTACTAGATGTTGTCAGGGAATATCATCCCAGGCTGCATTTTCTTGTTATTGCCAAAGAAGACGGTTTTGACGCAGCCAAGGGCCAGCCTGAGATCGAAGAATCTTTACGCGGCGTCTGCGTACAAAAATATTATCCTGATGCCTTCTGGAATTATATCGGCTGCCGCGCAAAAAATATAAACAGCAGCTGGTGGGAGGATTGTCTTGGTAGCGCAGATAGCGCTAAGATCAGGACCTGCGCAAAAGGTGAGGAAGGCAAGGAGCTCTTGCGGCAGAATATCAGTCTGACTAAAGAGCTTCAGGTAATGCTTGGCCCTACGTATCTGGTGGACAACGTGGAGATATTCGCCTCCAAAGGCGCTCCCACGCGTGAAGAACTGAAAAAAACATTGAAACGCTGAAAACAAAAACCCTTTGCTTAAAATTAATCCAAAATTGATTACGGGTTAGGCTTAAGGGGTCACAATCCGCCGATAAAGATTTAAGGCGGTTTTACAGAGGTGATCTATGAAAAATAAACAAAAAATTTACTTAATTGACGTGACAAATCGGGATGGCGTGCAGACTTCCCGCATCTGTTTATCTAAGCTGCAGAAGACCATGCTTAATTTGTATCTGAATGACGTGGGAGTTTTTCAGTCGGAGTTCGGTTTTCCCCTGACCCGTCATGAAACAAATTATTTAAATGCAAATCTGGAATTGGTAAAAAAGGGCGTGCTTGAGCCGATCCGCTTGGGCGGTTGGCTCAGGGCGACTAAAGAGGATGTGCGTAACGCTTTTAAGCTTGTGCCTCAGCTGGCACATATGAATCTTTCTATCTCTACCTCCGACCAGATGATCATCCATAAATTTAAAGGTAAACTTGACCATGCCTCAGTGATCGAGGAGATGACTGAAGCGGTGAAAGAAGCAAAAAAGCTTAAAGCTGAATCTGTCGGCGTTAATGCCGAGGATGCCTCCCGTACCAGGATCGAATATCTGATAGAATTCGCTCAGGCCGCTAAGAAAGCCGGTGCCGACCGTATCCGTTACTGTGATACCCTCGGCTGCGATACGCCTTTTAGTATTTATGAAAGGATAAAGCTTTTGGCCGAGGCGGTTTCTATGCCTATCGAGGTCCACTGTCATAATGATCTGGGGATGGTGGTGGCTAATTCTATCGCCGGAGCAAAGGCTGCCAATGACAGCGGTTGTGATGCTTACATTAATACCTGTGTTAACGGTATGGGTGAACGCGCGGGAAACGCGGACCTGATTTCCTGCGTTCTGGCCATCAAATACGGAAGCGGTATGCAGGATTATGTCCTTGATGAGAAGGTAAACCTGAAGATGTCCTGGAAGCTGTGCAAATACGCCTCGTATGCTTTTGGGGTCCCGATCCCGATCAATCAGCCGGGTATCGGAGCCAATGCCTTTGCGCATGAATCCGGGATCCACGCTGACGGCGCCCTGAAGGACAGGCGTAATTATGAGCTCTATGATTTTGAGGAATTAGGCAGGGGAGAGCCGGAGATCATTGAGACCGGCCGCAAGATCACCGCCGGAGAATACTCCGGGATAAAGGGTTTCCGCAATGTTTATGAAAAACTGGAAGTTGTCTTTAAGGATGACGCGGAGGCTACGGAAGTCCTGGAATTGGTCCGTTACGCAAACGTCCATAATCAGCTTCCGCTGATCGATGAGGAGCTCAGGTTTATCGCGAAATATCCGGATATCGCGCGTAAAATATTTACTATGTCTCCGTAGGAGACAAATTCAAAATTCAAAGTAAAAAACACAAAACAAATTTAAAATTTAAATTTTAAAAATTTGACCTTGTTTTAATTTTTTTACTTTAAATTTTAAACTTTACGAAAAGGAAACTATGAATATAATTATCGTTGGAACACAATGGGGTGATGAAGGCAAGGGCAAGATCATTGACATTCTGTCCCAGAAGGTTGATTACATCGTGCGCTATCAAGGAGGTAATAACGCCGGACACACCGTCGTTACAGGTAATAAAGAGTATATTTTTCACCTGTTGCCTTCGGGTATCCTGCATAAGAAAAAGATCTGCTGTATCGGTAACGGTGTGGTAATCGATCCGGCCGTGCTCCTAAAAGAAATAGACGGTCTTAAGGCGTGCGGAATCGCTATTGACGGGCGCCTGAAGATCTCTTCGCTTGCCCACGTCATTATGCCGTATCATAAGAATCTGGACCAGCTGCGTGAGACAAAGCGGACGCATAAAATCGGTACTACGGGAAGAGGCATAGGGCCATGTTATTCCGATAAGATAAACCGCTGCGGAATACGTATGATCGATCTGCTAAACCCTGAGGTGTTAAAAGAAAAACTCGCGGATAACCTTAAAGAGAAGAACGAGATCTTTAAGAAGGTTTATAACCATCCCGGATTTGATTTTAAGAGTATATGCGCTGAATATCTTGGTTACGGAAAACTCTTTTCGCGCTACATTTGCAATACCGCGATCCTGCTTAATGATGCCACCGGCAAAAAGAAGGATATTCTATTTGAAGGGGCGCAGGGGACATTCCTCGACATTGATTTCGGGACATATCCTTTTGTAACCTCTTCTTCAGCCACCAGCGGGGGTGCCTGTATCGGCACAGGAGTTTCTCCGGTCAAGATCGATAAGGTAGTCGGTGTTGCAAAGGCATATACCACAAGGGTCGGGGAAGGGCCATTTCCCACCGAGTTTGAGCCTAAGTTCGCGGATTTTATGCGCAAAAAAGGACGTGAATTCGGCGCGACTACGGGCAGGCCGCGGCGTTGCGGCTGGTTTGACAGCGTGATGGTAAAAGAAGCGGTTATGCTTAACGGTATAACTGAATTAGCCATAATGAAAATGGACATCCTTGACGGATTAAAGACCATAAAGCTTTGTACCTCTTATATCTATAAAGGTAAGAAGTTCAAAGAATTTCCGCATGACCTGGAAGTGCTCAAGAATCTTAAGCCGGCATATAAAGAAGTCGCCGGTTGGCCGGAAACGCAGACTAAGCCTAGGAATTTCCGAGACTTACATCCCAACGCGAAAGAGTACCTGAAGGTGCTTAGCGATATACTGGGGGCTAAAATCTCTATGGTATCAATAGGCTCTGCGCGGGAGGATACTATCATCATCTAATCCCTTGCGCAGAAATCCTAGGTCTAAAGTCCAGGGATTTCTGCTTCGCACCCATTCCTAATGGATGGAATGGTGTTCGCTTTCTGCGAAAGGGAGGGAGCTTCAGCTTTTAGATTGAGGGGCTCCACCCGCTTATTTTGGCGAAAAACTTTCTTGACTATCATAGGCGCTTATGTTATAGTTAAACTTCAAGTAAAAAAGGAGAGGGGAATATGAAAAATAAAGTGTTAAAAACGGCATTACTACTTACCTTAAGCTTTGCGCTGGTCGGCTGCACAATTATTCTGCAAAAAGGAAGGCGTTCGGACGTACAGAAGATCGAGGAATTAAGCGGTCAGGTAGACGAGCTGACCCAGGCTCAGAGGTCACTTCAGGATAGGCTAGCCAAGGAGATCAACGATCAGCAGGTAAAGCTGCAGATGATGGAAAAGGGCCTTGTCATCACCGTGGTAGGAGACCTTTTGTTTGATCCCGGAAAGGCAAAGATCAGGCCTGAGGCATATCCGGTGTTGGATAAGGTGGCAAAAATATTAAATGAAAATGTCCCTGATTTAAACGTAGGAATCGAGGGGCATACCGATAACGTGCCGATAAAGCTTTCCGGCTGGAAATCAAATTGGGAGCTCTCCACGGCGCGGGCACTGAGCGTTCTGCATTACATGGTCAATGAAAAAAACATCGATCCGATGCGCCTTTCGGCTATCGGTAACGGTGAGTATCGTCCGGTTGCGGACAATGATTCCCGAAGCGGACGCCAACAGAACCGCAGGGTAGAGATCGTTATATTTCCTAAGGTCATCAAGGTAAAAGACGCCAAGGCTCAAGGCCAGGATTCACAAGAGAATTTGAAATAAATATCCGGGGGATCACCTAAGATGGGGGAGGGTATTAAAGGAAAAGGCGTTCTCATACTCTCTGTAGTGACTGCTTTGTTCTTTGTCTGGACTCTGGGTTCCTGCATCGACGCGCGCAGGATGCGCTCCGCGCGCGATAAGGAAATGGCTTCGAGGCTTGATATCGAAGAGAAGATGAGTTCCTATGCAAATGATAAAGCAAATCTTGAGAATAAACTAAAAAAACTTGAGAATGATTTGGCTGAAGAGAAATCCGCGCATGAGCTGACCAAAAAGGACTTGGCACAGGAGAAGTTGATAAACCAAAGCCTTAATGACGAGCTGCAGAAAGTCACTAAGATCAAGGATGCGCTGGAAAACGATTTGAAGCAGGTGTTGGCAACCGGAAAAAGAGCGAAAAAATGATGTAGTAGGGAAGAGAACGGTTTTTAGTTCTTGTTAAGGGGATAACATCCCCTTTTTTATTGAAAGATTTTCCTGGGGGTAGTAAGGCCGTGTAAGGAGGGGTGGGTCATGGTTATGAAAAAAATAAAAGAGAAGATAAAAAAGATCGTGCAGAAAAAAGTGACCAGAAAGAAGAAGTCGGCGCCGGTTAAAGAGCCACAGGCCGCAGCGCAGGTCAAAAAAGAGGTACACGGCGCTCATGAGGTCGCGGTAGAAAAGACGAAATTTTCTCATCCTGAAATAGGACGCGTGCGCCGCGCCATGCCGCATGATCTGCCGCAGCAATATGATCAGGATAAGATCGTTCTTTTGGTGCGCGACCCGTGGTGGCTGCATACCTTCTGGGAAGTCCGCTGGCAGACACTTGAGCGGCTAAAGCAGGAATTAAAAGAGAGTTTTAATCAGGCAAGAAGAGTCTTGCGGGTTTATGACGTAAGCCAAGTTAACTTCAATGGTTCAAACGCCCACCGTTTCTTTGATATCTACGTAAACGAATATTCCAATAATTGGTATATCGATGCCGCAGGGCCCGGCAGGTCCTGGTGCGTTGATTACGGATTGCTTCTGCCGGACGGAAAGTTTATCACTATTGTGCGTTCAAATACGGTTCAGACTCCTTTGGAAGGGCCATCTTGGATCACGGATGAAGAGTGGATGATCCCCGAGGAGATGTTCGCCCGCCTGTATGGCATGGGTTTTGGCTTAGGGCAAAGCTCCCCTGTAGGCAAGGCCTGGCAGGAACGCATCAAGCAGGTGCTTTTTTCCGGAGCAATGGCCTCACCAGGTATGGCTTCAATGGCCAGTCCGGTCAAGAAGGTCCAGAAAGAAAGAAAGTTCTGGATGTGGGTTGATTGCGAATTGATTGTGTACGGGGCCACAGAACCGGATGCAAAGGTAACGGTCCAGGGAAGGCCCATTTCCCTGCGCCAGGACGGCACATTTACGCTTCGGTTTGCACTTCCCGACGGAAAACAGGTGATCCCTGTAAAAGCGGTTTCCGCTGACCAGATAGAAGAGCGCACTGTCACGCCGACAGTCTCCCGCGAGACAAAATCGAGCAATGTCGTAAAGGAAAGCGTATAGCTTAAACCTTGCCACTACAAAATTAAACTATGCCTAAAGGATACCTTTGTTTAGTGCTTCATGGTCACCTGCCTTTCGTGCGGCATCCGGAACATGAGGATTTTCTGGAAGAGGATTGGCTATATGAGGCGATCACCGAGACATATATCCCTTTGATTTCGGTCTTTGACAAACTTGTGGAAGACGGGATCGATTGGCGTATGACCATGACCTTAAGTCCGACGCTCATTTCCATGCTTTCGGATTCTCTTTTGCAGGAGCGTTACATTAAGCATATCAATAAGCTGATCGAGCTTTCGCATAAGGAGATCGAGCGTACCGCCTGGCAGCCGCAATTTCAGCGCCTGGCGACCATGTATCTGAATACGTTCTG
>CAYGZJ010000026.1:0-11362 GCA_964354335.1 uncultured Planctomycetales bacterium
GCGGTGTTTGACCATTCTTTTCCGATCTTGACACCAGGAATTAATACGGGTGACTTGGAATACGCACCCTTCGCATCCTTGGTGAATGCCTGGACAGTTCTTATATCCGCCTGGACATCCTGCCCGACGAATTTCCGTATCGCTTCATTAAACATCCGGTTCTGCGTATTAGCCAGCTTGCTTATTTCAAGTGCTTCATTCTTGAGCTGCTTCGGTAAATTCGCAAAATCTTCCTTCAGCCCGAAGACCTCAACATTCAATTTTGTATTCGCCTTGAACTCTGACGGATTGACATAAATCTTGATCGGATCAGTATTGAACTTCGGGATATCGATCTTGACGGCAGAGCTTAATCTTTCTTTAGTGTAATCAAATGTTGCGGTATATGACCTATCCCATCCCCTGGTCTTTGGGACATATTCAGACGCGATCTTGGTGTACTCGCCAAGCTTCTTGATCTCGCGAACGGTATTGCCGGAGACTTCATGCGCGTAGGTGGTGGGGTTGATCGCCTTCCAAAACTGATTTGTCCTAAGAGTGCCCTGCTGATCCTGATAGGTGTAGCCGAAGAAAGTGACAGCCTTGGTAGGCATATCCACTTTGTAATTCTTGAAGGAATCCGACATCGCCTCTCTGATTGCCGACTGCTGGATGGTGTGCTGGGCGCGCTTTAAGTCCTCACTAATTATGAAGGAAACGCTGCTGCCGCCATGGAGATCCCAAGTTTGATTCTTGATATTACCGCTAATCATGCCCACATTGTAGGCAGGCTGAATACCGGGCTGACTGCTGCCGCCGATGCCGCCGCGATTATAATTAAAAGTGAGATTCTTGTGGATATCGGAAAGGGCCTGCATCTGGTTCTTGATAACCACGACATTACCGATATCACCGATCTTAGCGCCGCCCTGATAAATACCGTGATCTTTGCTAAGATCAATGGCAGACCCAATCAAAGTGGGCTGCGAATTGAATTTCGGGATATCAATTTTAACGTTTCTGATCGGGTTTGAAGGCGTTGCATTGGTAAAAAGCCCGGTGTGGTCAAATAACTGACGGGTATAAGCGCGCGCCTCGGCTGACCGCTCTTGAGCATCCACTACATACGCATTCATATTGCGGTCTATTTGAGTGAAAAAGACATCATTCGACTTATACCACGGCGCAATTTTTTCAACGGTTACTTTTCTGTCTGCGCCGCTGAATAACTTACCAAACCATGTATACTCGCTTTCCCGTATCAGGGTATCCTGCGGAACTCCGATATTGTCTGATATTTTATTTGGAGAGCTCATATCGGAATGCGGAGTGACCAGATTTTTACCCATATAAGGAATATCTACCTTGGCCCCATTTACATCAACTTTATATGCAGAACTAAACTTGTCTATAGCGGTGACATCGTTATCATTCCATTTGGAATACAGCCCGGAGAACGTGAATCCTTCTGAAGCGTGATAAGGCCTGATAGCATATGGCACATCGCCATAGCCCTTTGCCCCGGGATGAGTCCTGATGTATTCACTGGACATATTCTTTAAAGCAGTGTTGTTGAAAGTTAAATTGGCTATCAGTGCGCTAGGATGCGCAATCTGATAGGCAATGTTACTCGTAAAGGAATTCTTGATAAGACTGCCGCCGCTGTGGTCGTAGATATAGCCGCCTCCGACATTGCCGGTGTCTTTGTTGTAGATGAAATTTCCTGAGAAGGTGCCCTGGGTCCACATCGGCCGGTTCCACCAATCTTTTATGGACTGCCAGGTGCTTCTATCTTGGGTGGTGTCTACCTTGTAGTCGTCATCATCCACGCCTGCGCCCATGACCTTTTTCGCCTCTTCCGCGGTCAATTCTGTGGTGTTTGCGCTGGTCTTGGCAGTTAAGGCATAGCCGGTGAATTTCTGGATGAATAATTCAATAGGCAGGAACTCTTCTTTGTGCTGGTCGCTATAAAAAACCTTATCATCAGTGATGCGGGTGACTAAGACATAGTGGTCATCGTTGACATGGGCCAGGAAAGGCGTGAATTCTTTGGCGGCCCTAAGGTCAGTGATCTTTACGGCGTAGGTTTTTTGTCCAAAGAACTCGGAGGTTTTGGCCAGCGCGAAAAGGGAGTTGCGGATGATTTCAGGATTGCCTTCCGGCTTGACCACATCATTTAAAATATCTACGGTCAAAGCCATGACCGCGATATCCTGCTCCTGAATGCTTGCGCCCTTGTAATTTAAGTAGTCAAACAGGGCCTTGGAACCACAGGGCTTTCCCTGTAGCCAATTATAAAGCTCTTCCACTTTCTGAGTGGACAATTTTAAAGGCTTATCCAGGTCTATGGAAAGATTATCGGATATTTTTATGCTGGTGACCGGCTTATTGGCGAGATCTTTGAGGATGTTCTTTACAGCCAGAGGAATGTCGTTATTGAGGGTGCCTTTGATACCAAGCGGAGCAAAGGTGCCAAGAGGAGCGACTGTGCCTGCTGCCCCGGGCTTGTTCCAAATCGTACGCCAATCGTACTGCGCAGCCTGGGCAACCTGTTCAGGCAAAAAGACCGCGACCACGATAAAAGCTACCACGCGAATCCAAGACTTGAAACTGGAAACAAATTCTTCCTTGGGCTCGTATTGGAGATCCTGGTTTTCTGTCCGGGTCTTTTCTTCGCGCATTATAATAAAATATATGAAGGGTAAAAGCTCCCCCTTACCCCCACAACTTTATCAATTGTCGTTGACGTTCTAGGACTCTTCATTTAGCTTAATAAAGTGTTTTTAAAATCTTTTATTAAGTCCCTAAAATAAAAATCCGGGATGTCAAATCCCCGACATATCGTCGGATTTCGGCAGCCCGGCAGTCCTAGTGTTACCCGAATTGTGTAATCCTGTTTCAGGATCCGCGGCTTTGCGCCCTCAGGTTGCCCTGAGTTTGCCCTTTCGTCTCTTGTCAAATCTCACTTCAAATATACCACTACTATATATACAAGTCAAGCATAAAAACCAGTATTTAGGGAGCGCTTTCTTTCGTTTACAAGTGCTGAAAATGCGTGACTTTTGGCTCTGATTTAACATAAAAAGCGGGTTTAGAAAGTGGTAATTTAGCATATTTTAATGGAGGCAAGGCCTAAGAATGGGGACAGAATCCGTCTCAGTAGATTTGTTGCTTGAAAAGGATCCCTGTCCCCATTCTTAGCCCCTTTTCAGCATCTAGACAGCTCTGTGGGAGTCTATCGCACTACTTTTCATAGTAGACTGGACATTTTTCCGCATAACCTTCATGCTGCTTCTACACACAGATTGGACAATACTCAATGTCCAATCTATGGGGACGCTTCTGGCCTATTTAACCTGCTGCATTACTATAACTTGCAATAGCAAATCCAGATTTGTACCGGCATTTCCCCACGCCGCGGCGAAAATTTCCTCTGCTGAATATACACCTCACCTACCTCTCACTGAATCCCTTGATCTTTCGTTCTTCTTTAATCGTAGGCTGAATGAGGCTCTTAATGATTTCAAAAATTCTATTTATTTTTTCATCATGCGCAGCATAGCACTTTTCCAAGGCTTCGATTTTGCGCCTTAGGACACAATTAGACATAATGGCTTTACGAAAAACAGTAAAGGCCCTCATAATCTGGATATTCACCGCTACCGCCTGTTTACTCCGCAGGACTCCGGAAAGCATCGCTCCCCCTTGCTCCGTAAACGCGTATGGCAAATATCCGCCCAACGACCTTTTTGATGGTATCACATTTTGTGATACCAAAACCTCTACCTCGGCTTTT
This sequence comes from uncultured Planctomycetales bacterium, assembly GCA_964354335.1. Classification (GTDB taxonomy): domain Bacteria; phylum Omnitrophota; class Gorgyraeia; order Gygaellales; family Profunditerraquicolaceae; genus JAPLLR01. The sequence continues at coordinate 3,776 of CAYGZJ010000026.1, forward strand.
GTTAGCTGAAACATAAAATCATCGGGAAAGCGCTCTGAATTTCTTTTTACTTGCTGCCTTAAGACTATCGCCTTGACTCCATAAAACAAAGCTATATCTTTATCTAGCATGACCCGCTTGCCTCTTACCATAACAATCTTCGAAACAACAACTTCTATCGAAAGATCTTTTTTCATTTTATCTCCTTATTTGGGGACGTTTCTGGCCTATTTAACTCATTGATACTATTAGCTTTATGAATACAAATCCGTAATTCCTCCTCACAGGCCGGATTATCAACCATCATATTACGGTAGGCGGCTAAGCGCTCTCGCGAGTCGCTGTGCAGGTCAATATAAGAAAAGTCAACGTCCACGATTCTATTTACTTCCCCAAGCGCATAATACCGGTAACTTGAAAACGGGTGCTCCTGCGGCACAATCACTAGCCGGGCGCGCACGGGATTAAGCTCAATGTATTTACCGCACTGCAGAAAATAACGCTCATCATTAATAATCTTACTTTTAAACCTGCCTTGTAAAAAATGGCCGACAAAATTTTTACGTTCCCGGAAATACTGAAAATATTTCAAATGCAACCTCTGCATAAAACGTGAAAGATTGCTTTGATCATTAATCCCCACGAGCAAATGCACGTGATTCGGCATAAGGCAATAATGATGGATCTTAACCTGCTCTTCTACCTTTACCTTTAGTAAAATCCGGCAATACACCTTGTAATCGGGAGCGTAAGAAAATATCCTCTGGCGATTGTTACCGCGGGACATAACATGCAGATAACCTTGCTGCGGAATGATGCGAGCGGCCCTTGACATAAAAAATCCTCCTTTTATTAATATAGCTTCCTATATTAATAGACGTAAAAGGAGGCAAAATCTAACAGAAATTATGGAGTGGGACTCCCTTGTCTAGCCCTGATGGCACAAGACCAGGTCCCCTCTGGAGGGAATGAAATTAGGATTTGGTGATGTAAAATATTGGGATATATAGACTTAGATAGGACAGAAGCGTCCCCTATTTGGGGGAGAGTTTTGAGAACGGGGTAATGCTTTCCAGATCAGGATAAAATTTCTTCAGCGCTTCTGTCGTGGTAGGTTTGCCGCTGCGGCAAAGCTCGCAGTTAGATATGAAACTGTATGTACCGTCAGCCTCTCGAAAGATGCATACGGCATGGCTTAAGGTTAAACCTTTGAACTTGATAATCACGATTTCGCTGGGGATATTCATCCGCCTCAAGATATTCTGGGCTAACAACGCAAAATCTTTGCAGTTTCCTTTTTTAGCCGTAAACGTTTCTTCAGGAGTCTGCCAGAAACGAGTCAGGTTAAACTCATAGCTGAAATTATTGGAAAGCCATGAGGCAAGCGACATCGGGGAACGGATAGGAGAAATCGCTTCTTTAAAAGAAACTTCCTGGGCGCAGGCAGAAGAAGAACACAGAATAAGACCTAACAGCCAGAAGATCAGTATTCCGCTGACTAAGAAACTTATATACCCTGTTTTTTCTCTTTTCCCAAATTGAGTTTTAAGGTAAGAACTTTTTATCAAGGGTTGTTCCTTTTCTAGTAATCTATCGACAACTGACTATGCGAATTTTCCAACTGCTTCGCAAAAATAAAAACCGGGTTGTCAAATCCTCTATTCCCTCCTAGGATTCGGCAACCCGGCTACCCTTATCAGTTTTCAGGCTATAGCTTTCAGAGAAGAAGCTTTTGCTGAAGACTGAAAGCTGACAGCTGAAGACTGTAATCGGACCCGTGGTTTTGTGCCCCCACCTTACGATGGGTTTACCTTTTCGTTGTTTCAATGTTTATATCAAAGGATACTCTATTCTACATTAGTTTTCAAGGCTATATCAGCTCGTTTCGGAAGGGCTTTCTTATGGGGACGCTTCTATCCACTTTAAATCATTGATATTAATAGAGTTACAGTAAAAACGGGGTCAGAATTGTTTAAAAATTAATTCTGACCCCGTTTTTTCTAACCCCATTTTTTTATTTGTTACCCATAATATCGGACAAATTGATCTTCTGATTTGTTGTAATGTTTACCGGCCCTCCCATAGACACGCCGCCCGCCTTAGAAATGTTTCCGTTGTCATTTTTATACAACCCAAAATCTCCGAATCTGCTAGTAGGAATTTGGTACTTTTTTCCTTCTATAGAGGTATAAGCATTGGTCCCCACTATTTGAGAGTTTCTGCTATAGCCCATTTTCGACATCAGGTCCATATTGTCAGGGATAATAGGAACGCTGCTGGGTTCGCTGACCTTGGTGAAGGTCTTTCCGTCAGGATTAACGGTAAACCGCCCTAGATCTGCTCCTTTGCTTGGCTCAACCTTTGTCGAGGTGCCATCCTGGTTGAATTTGAAACGGCCCAGGCCGGCATCGGTTTTGTTGGTTTCGACGACGACCTTGGTGAAGGTCTTTCCGTCAGGATTGACCACATAGCGGCCTGGTTCAATACCTTTATTTGGCTCAGCGATCTTCACCCAGGAGTTGTCGTTCGTATTCAGCCTGAAGACGCCATTCGGACCGCTCCTGGTAGTTTCTACAACTTTGTTATTCTCAATTCTCCTAGTTTCCACTTCGTCTTTGCCCAGAGGAACAACGGCTGGCGTTTCGACCTTCCTCCAGGAGTCGCTGGCACTATCTTTTCTAAAAGTGCCTTCAGTCGTGGTACGGATGAAATCGACCGAATTGCCATTTTCATCAAAGCGTGAGTACTCTGACTTGAATTCTCCGGGCGGGAGATCCAGCTTTACCGGTTCTACTTTGCTAAAAGTCTTGCGATCAGGGTTGAGCACATAGCGGCCCAATTCTACCCCTTTGCCCGGATCAATCTTCATCTTCGTCCAGGTACCATCCTGATTGGCCCTGAAATGGCCCATTTCTGAGCCAGTTTTGTTAGTGGTTGCAGGTTTAATAACCTCATTGAGGCTCACCTTGTTTGTGTCAGTTTGCATGGGGCCATCGGCGAGCATTATACTGATATCATTTTTGACTTTCGTATCGATTTTCGTGGGCATAGCGTTACTCTTTACATTTACAGGCTCGGCCTTGTTAATCTTAATGCCGGACCCTGTAATCTGCTCATTATAATCATTCACGATATTCTCGATACCATTGGTTCCCGAACTCTGGACGCGGGAAACGTAATTACTAATGTCGTTCAGGATCTCGGGGTCACTCTTTCCCTCGTAGGCAATGGAAAGATCCCGTAAGGTCGCCATCTCTTTACCAGTGAGCGGCTGATATCCTTTTTCTGCCAGGCTATTGTTTAATTTCTTGACCACCGGATGATAGCTCTCGGGTAAAGCCGCGAGGTCATTAGTAGCGGCGCTCTTGGGAGTTTCTGCTTTTACCGGAGCGGCGGCGGACGAAGGGCCCTGCGGCGCTTTCTGAACCGGAGGAGTCGGCCCCTTTGCCTCGTTTATCTGCTTATCCAGCGTCCAGATTTGCCTGTTGAGATCCTTAATCTTTGAATTATCTTTAGGGGTAAGCTGCTTACCTGAATCGATAAGCGATAGCCCTTCTTTTCTCAACGCGTCTCTTTTCGCGGTTAAAGAAGTTACGTCTGCTGCCTTTGGTTCGGACTTGTTGGAAACTTCGATTTTTGCCGGGGCCGCGTTCGTAATCCCGATCTTCGCCGATATGGCGTTAGTGTCTATCGCAACAGGAACGGCGTTGCTACTTACGATTTTAACCGGCACGGCATTCGTGGGAGCCGCCGGCACTACTAACTTATTTATACTCTCCATTGGCACGGCGTTCGTGGGAGCCGGCACAACTACTTCAGTTTTTTTAACGAGATCTGCCGGAGGAATAATCAGTTTCTCCCAGGCGTTGATACGGTTCACATCTTTTATATTGTTAAGCTCGATCGTGCCGTCAACGAATTTTTCCCAGCTGTGGGTATTGCTGTAATCGCTCTTCCATATTTTGTAAAGACCGTCACCTTCTTTTACATCATATGTATTTTGTTTGGTGTCCGCCTTTACAGGGTCGGGGCTTGGCCGCGAGAAATCAGTGTAGTCAAGCGCGTCTTTCGGGACAGGCGCAGCGTTAACTGCCGGCGCTGTCTCTAATCCCTTTATCTGCACATTGAGCTGATCTATTTGTTTACGGTAGTTCTTTATCTGCCGGATATCGCTTTCACTTGGTTGTGTCCCTGGCTTAACAATCCCCATTCCTTTTTCTCTGAGCGCATCTCTTTGCGCTGTAAGAGATTTTATATCAGGGGTAACCTTCACGTCCACCGCTTTTACCGGCTCAGGACTGGGCCGCGAGAAATCAGTGTAGTCAAGCGCGTCTTTCGGAACCACTGAAGCAGGGACAGTTACCGGGGCTTCATTTTTGGCCCTGATTTCTTGTGCGGTAGTCTCCAGATTTGTGGTTAACTCATTGAATTTGTTCGTATCCGTAATCAGTTTATTCCTTTCAGCAGTAATATTGTCGAACTTAGCCTTGGCCTGCTGAAGCTTAGATTCAGAGCTATTGTGCAGCGCTTTATTCTGGTCAAACTCCTTCTGCAGAGCTTTGTTCTTTGGATCAGCGGTGAAATTTTTTGCGGTTTTCAAAAACTTTGCCTGGCCTTCCTTAGCCTGCTTATCAAGTTCAGAGATTTCTTTTTTAGCGGCAATCAACTGCCCTGTCTGCTCTCGGTACTTAGTCACGTCTGTGATCAGTTTGTTTCTTTCAGCGATGAGGTTGTCAAACTTATCCGCGGGAGTCGCTAATTCCGCTTTATTGATGAAATCCGGAGAAGGAATCTCCAGCTTCTGGCCTACCTCGAGATGATCCGCGTCTTTTATGTTATTAAGCTCTATCGTGCCTTTGGCGAAATTTTCCCAGCTTTGCTTGCTGCTGTAATCGCGCTTCCATATCTGGAATAACCCATCTCCCTCTTGTACCTCATATGTTCCTTTATTGGCCTGCGTAACCGGCGGGCTTTTCTCTTCCGCTGCTGCCTTAGGCTTTGCCTCAGCAGCAGGTGCTGCCGACTTTGCCTGCTCGGGGGTCCTGGTAATAACTATTTTATCGGGCGATAGCAGTCCTTTACCCGGCACAACCTTGTAATCAAGCGGTGCGCCATCGACTTTCAGCGCGTCAATAGCCTTCTTGGTCGCGTTTATACTGCTATCCCAAAGCTCAAAAGACGCCTCTCCACTTCTTCCCTCCGCTACGTCCTGAACCATACGCCTCATCGTCGGGGCGCGATGGCTGAAGTCATCAAAGGCCTCTTGGGCTTTGTCATAATCCGGTTTAAGCGTGCCGTTGGCCCTGGCTTCTTCTTTTGCGTTTTCTTTGGCAATTGTCCGCTGCAACATCTTCCACGGGTCCCTTCTGATGACTATTTCTTTCGGCCCGTCGATATATTCCGCGACCCGCTCTGTCCTGCTGCCATGCCACGGGTCGGCATCAACCTGCATTGTGGGATGTGTTTTCTCGACTTCTTTCAGGGCTTTTACCACCCGGTCAAATTCTTTTTGGGAATAAAAGTCAAGCTCGTATTCCTTGCCGAGCTCCATGGCCGCGATGATTTCTTCGACGACCATCTCGGGGGTATTGGGAAAATTTTCATCTCCTTTAAAACGTGTGTGCTTCAACTCATCCTTTACCTTCTGCCATCCCTGGGCTTTCGCTTCCTTCTGAACATCTTCTTTGCCGGCGCGCACCGGAATATCGACCAGGTTCGTCCTTGTCCAGCTGTCCGGCCTGAAGGTCAGATTGCGGGTCACGGCATTGTTGATCAAGCTGCCGCCCTTGGGGTCATAGACTAATCCTGCGCCTACGGTATTTTTGTCCTTGTTGTAAATAAGACCAGTCAGGGTCCCGGAGCTAAAGAACGGCCTCTTCCACCATTCCTTTATCTTGGTCACCAGGTCAGTTGAATGGCCAAAAGCAGTGGCATCTTCATTAAGATGGATCTCAGATTTAATATAGGTGAGATTGGAAAACGACATATTCTTTACTTCGTTTGCCGGAGCGGGACGGAATTCTACCTTGTTATTATCCCGGTTGTAGAGCAGTCCGGTCAGAGTGCCTTTGGTAAAGTAAGGCCGGTAGAAATAAGAGAGCTCTTCTCCGGGATGCGCTGCCTTGTATTCCTGGGCCCGATCATAGTTGGTATAGATAAGCCCTGAAATAGTGTATGGGCTAAACCACGGTTTCTTCCACCATTCCTTGATAGAACTCCAAAGACCTGTAGATTGATCTAGGGAAGTGAGTTCGTTTTTATTGAGCTTTACGATATTAATGTTCTTGGTGTTACTTATAAAGTCGAGCCTACCTGTGTCTATATTATTTTGCGGGGTGGGCGAAGGCGATCTGTATTGTTCCCGGGTATAGATCATACCGGAAAGTGTGCCGGGTGAGAACATCGGCCTCTTCCACCATTCCTTGATAGAACTCCAAAGGCCTGTAGAATGGTCTACGGGAGTCAGTTCGCTTTCTTTGATGAATGTAACGTTCTTCTCTAACTTATTTGTGAAGTAAAGGTTACGTGTGTCTATATTCTTTTGTGGGGTGGGCGAAGGCGATCTGTATTGTTCCCGGGTATAGATCATACCGGAAAGTGTGCCGGGTGAGAACATCGGCCTATCCCACCAGGCTTTGATCGAGGAACCAGTACGGGAGAAAAATCCCGGCTCATTGGCAACAGGCTCTTGCTTAATCATTACTGCTTCTGAAATCTTTTTGTCAACGGTGGGCGCATTCTGAACGGGCTCAAAGGTGGCACGCATAGTTTTTCCGTCCACATGCATCACTGTTTTCCCGTCTCTCCAACTCTCAATGGCCTTATATTGCGCATCGTTTAATTTCATCGTCGACGGCTCTTGGCGCTGAATCCCTAAGACATTCTTTGACACAGTAAAACCAAATTCATCTGTTCCGGTTGGTCGATATACATAAGGGACTTCTCCGTGCACCTGCTTGTAAGCCCTTGCCTGCTCGGGAGATAAATCCAGCCACTCTGCAGTTGCGCCTATGGTAATCGGATTGACAACCGTGCCTATAGCAGCGGCTATGCGCCGGCCGACACTTGGATAATCCTGGGGCTTGGTCACTTCTACCGACTTTGCACCACTAACAAGATCTCGCGCGAAGGTATTGGGACGGAAAGTGACGTTACGGGTTATGGTATTATTGATTAAACTGCCGCCTTTGGGGTCATAGATATATCCGCCGCCGACGGTGTTAGTGTTTTTGTTATAGATGGCGCCAGAGATAGTGCCGGAGGTAAACATCGGTTTATCCCACCATGTTTTTACTGCAGGGGCAATGGTGTTCCTAGCCCAGGTGTCTTGACGGAAGGTGGCGTTGCGGGTGACCGCGTTATTGATCAGGCTGCCGCCATTGGGGTCGTAGAGATAGCCGCCGCCGACAGTGCCGGTGTTACGGTTGTAAAGGAATCCGGAAATTGTGCCTTGGGAAAACATCGGCCGGTTCCACCAGGCAGAGATGCTTGAGCCGATAGTCGATGGCCGGGAAGCTATATTAGTGTAGTTATTGTAATTGTTGGTATTCGTCGGGGCGTTATTGGTATAGCAGGGCCGGGTGTAGATCATGCCGGAGAGCGTGCCGG
>CAYGZJ010000027.1:0-10938 GCA_964354335.1 uncultured Planctomycetales bacterium
AGTTTCGTGGATACGCTCGGCGAAGAGCAGGGATCATTCAACTATTATGAATACAACGGACAGACGCTCGGGGACGCCCAGTTCGGTCTGCCCGGACATGAAACCACCACCGTCGGTTATGACGGAAGCGAAAAAACCGTTTTAACCCCTGAAAGCGTCTATACCGATAACGAAGTGCGTACGGAAGATTACCGAGGCACTCTGTCCAATAATGCTACTATAATTAAAGAAGAAACTAATTCCAACATTAAAATAACTAAAGGCGCCAACGTTACCGATTCAGGGTCAGGCACTTTTAAGGCGCGCTGGGATAGCGCGGTTGATGAGTCGCCCTGGGATGACGAGGTGCCTGCTTCTATCTGGAATGCCGGTCAAACATCCACTGCCAGCTACTCAAAAGGGTACTCCTATAGCAGCGAATGGACTACGCCGCATGATTTAAACGGAAGCAATGCGCCGCAGTCTAACACGGTCAGCGTAAATGTCGATACCAACGCGATCTGGTGCATGAATTATCTAGGCGGACAATATAACTGGAATACAAACCAGTGTACAGTGACTATGCCGGGTACTAATAGGGCCGCAGCGCAGCAGCAGGCGCAGCAGAAGGCGGATAATATCAATACCTGCCAGACCCATAACGGCAGCTGGACTAATAATAACTGTCTTTTTCATACTGTCTATGCCGAGGATCAGGAATCCTATGCCCGCCAGGATTGTGCCAGCCGCGGCGGCTCACTTGGTTTTAACAGCCCGTACAGTGGCTTCAAGTGTTATTATAATCTTTCGCAGCTAAAGGGGCCGTCGTATCAGTCAGAGGAGGCTTGCCGAAGTTCCGGGCTTTGGTATGATAATAAGTGTTATGTATGGTAACTACCAAAATATAAAAATGAGGCGTACAAAAAAAGCGCAGGCTATTCTGGATTATATCTTAACTATCAGCGCGGTCATGGCCTTGGCTATCGGCCTGGTGCGTGTATGGATTTATTTTAATGCCAACCTTGCCAGTTCTTCCGTTGCCTACGGCACCTCACGCGCGGCTGCGGGTAAGGCAGACGATACTCAATCCGGCAGCGCCCCCTATGCCGCTGAAGGATATACGAATAAACGCCTTGATCTAACCGAAGATTGGATCTTTCGCGGCCAGGGTTCGGGCAGCGTCGGTTCGAATACGACGGGAACCCTGGGTGTGCCCAACTATGTCAGCAGTGGAGGCTCAAGCGGAGCGGATTCGGTGTGCGATTCGGCAAAGCAAGGGGCAGAGACTTTACGTGAACAGGCAAATGATATGGAGGATGAGAAAGAAGATCTGGAGGATTTCAGGGATATGATTGATGACGTGTATGATCCGCTTTATTTCGTAGCTGTTATTCTGGGTATTGATGCGGATGATATGTCGGAAGCGATCGACGAAATGGAAAGCGGGATAACTCAGATGCGCGCTGAAGCAACAGAGCTGGAAAATGAGGGCTGCGGCACCGGAGACGCGGGGTCATCCCAATATGACGAAACCTACAGCAATGACGGAAGGCTGCCTTCCGGAACTACGGTGAGCTGGTAAAATGTTTATAAAATTCTCTAAAGAAAAAGCGAATTATCGCCAGGGCCAGGTTTTCCCCCTGATGATCGCCGTTATCGCGCTCATCCTGGTCATGGTGATGATCACCGGAAATCTTGGTAAAGTCGCAATTTTTAAGACCGACGTCTCCAATGCCGCGGATGCCGGCGCACTTTCCGCCGCAAGTGTCTTAAGCGGCACGCTCTTAGGTATCGGCCTGGGCAGCGACGCGCAGTGCGGCGCAGCAGTTATTATGGTCTGCCGCTGGGTGTGTATTTTTGCCGCCGGGTATGATTTCGGCGCCTTCGGGAATAATAATACTTCTGGCACGCAAACAAATACTGACAACACGACTTCTCAGGGTGATGATTTGAAGCGCTTTCCCAAGGATTTGATAAAAGTTGTTATGCTTTATATCGAGTACCTCATCGATTTCTTCGCTGATTATATCATGGCGATGAATGATGGTATGATGGCCTGGAGCAACGCGAAACTCTCGGCCCTGCGCTACGCCTATAATAATAGCGGCGTCGATGAAGCGCCGAATACGCCGTTTAAGAATTACGGCGGCAGCTACGAGACGTACTTAGCCGACCCTAACATTACGACGGGATTCTCCAATTTCATGAAGCATGCGCGTAGCGGCTACGGCTACCCAGTCGGTGAAATCAAACCCGGCGAGATGGCGCCCTTCGAGGTCCAGACAGGATACGGATGGACACAAAAAGAAGATGGTACTTATGAAGGTAGCTGCGGCACCAGCGGCGCCTGCGCTGGCAATAGCAGCAATTACGCGGATTTTGAGAATTACGTCGAAGTAACCGCCCGCGGAAGCACCATCTATCCGCTGGAGGCGCTTACCTTCGCCGACTACTTTCCTTCAAGTATAACGACTATCGTGATAGCTGCTTCGGCAGGCGGCGCCTATGTAAAATATATGACTAATGATAAATGTAAAGGCTGGTGGTGTTATATTATCTGGGCGATTTACGCTATAATTGATGCCGCGGTACTGGCTGCTTTTCTTGCGACCATGCCGGTAGGCTTTACCTTCCCTGACCGCGATATGGCGCGTCAGACAACAGAAAATCCGGTCACGGTAGAGGTCAAGCGTTTTAAAAGAGATAAAGACTTAGGGATGTGGGGATTTAACTATGGTACGGTTTCCTCCCGTTCCGGAGCCCATGCCTTTCCGGAGCAAACCGGAGTGACTATTGAGCCGGTATTTCTGAAGCAGGGAGATTTTCAAAATGTTGGAACCGCCTCCGGAGATATGACCTCGCTGGATTGGTCTGACCCCGAAATTATCGAATCAACGAACCGGCAGATTCTTTGCGCCATGGTAGTGTTCATGGATGCCTGCGTTGTTGTCTATGGCATTCAGAGGCGATACATGAATGAGGATTGGTCCGCAGGGCTTAATCCCGGTGGTTACATCATGTCGCTTATACTGTCCTACCTGATTCTGGATAGGTATTGCGATACAGGGGGAGACTCCGCAAATATCACCGGTTCCTACACAGGCGGCCTGACCGAGGTAGGTGATGACTGGTTTGAGACAGCGCGTCATCTTTTTGAGACAGAGCTTGATTCCCGCTACGTAAACTAATATAATATATAGATGATAGCCAAACATTTTTTACACAAATTCCTAATTTTAGGTATAATACTATTGTCGCCTTTGATTGAGGCGCTGGCGCAGGATTATCTTGATGCCAAAGATCTGATGCCTCCGCTGGGCCGATTGATGCGCAAATGGCAGGATGAGGAAGTGACCGCCGCGCTGTTTGCCAGCACGGCGGATCAGAATAACATAGAAAATCATTACCGTTCTTTCTTAGAGAAAAATGGCTTTCATCGCCTTAAGGACAAGGAGTTGCGTACCGGGCTTACCAGGAGCATGCGTTTTGAACGCAAAGACATCATCATGGATATTGAACTGGTGGCGATATCAGGGTGGGGCACGCAGGTGAATGTGCGCCAGTACGCAAATACGCCGGGTTGTTGTCCCGGGCAGGGGGCGGATATAAAAGATGTTTTTACTTTTGAGGGCGAGCCGGTTTCCCTGCCTGACCTTAAGGCCGGGGAATCGAAAGCAAATAAACTCACCTCTTTTGTGCCGTCAGCTCCGGGCAAGGCAACTGATTTAGATTTTGAGATTCCGCCTCCGCCGCAGGGCGCTGCTTTAGCAGAGCCGCCTGCGTATTTTAAAGAGGCCTTTACCAGCGAAACGATTGTGGCCGGATACAGCTCTAAGCTTAAACCCAAAGATGTGGAGGCGTTTTACCAGACATGGTTTAAGCAGCAGATTTTCCGCAGTGTCCCGGATAAGGAATTCAAGGTTTTGCATTTTAGGCGGCTGAAATTTACGCGGGGTCAACTGGCGGTTGAAGTTTATATTTACGCCGAGGATGCTGGTTCAGTAGTCGGGATCGCCAAGTACCTTGGTCCTCAAGGCGGCCTGAAAGCGGAAAATGATCCGCTATCGTTAGCAACCCTGCCGAAGCGCGATACGCCGGGAGAGGATTTAGATAATATTCCCCGTCCCCCTCGGGGCGTGCGCGTAAGTCAGACTGAAATACAGGGCAAGATGAGCATCCAATATTCGACACCTTTGACTATCGCGCAGGTCCGTGATTTTTATATGAGTAGGATGTCGCAAGGCAGCTGGAAATTGATCAGTAGCGTCTCTATCGGCGAGGCGATGAAGAGGTATAAACAGGTGACTAACAAAGAGCTGCAGGCCAATGTGAACGTGGCCGGTCCTACGAACTTCAATCAGGTGATGAGTGAAAGCTACGCGTTGGATTATCAGAACAGCGACGGCCATGCCCGGATCATGATCTACCCTAATTTTATCGATAAGTCCGGGTCTTTAGTAACGGTGAGTTTCAAAAAAGCGACGGGCAAAAGGTGGTAAAGGCATGAAAAGGCGCGCGCAAAGTATGCTTGAATATGCGGTGGTATTGGCAGTCATCATAACTGCCCTGCTTGTGATCGGCCATTACGTCAGGAATGCGCTCTCCGGTAAATGGCGCGAGGCAGGGGATACAATCGGACAGGGCGAAGTCTACAAACCTAACTAAATAAATCGTGGAAGGACTCGCATACCTATCGGTTCTCGTTTTCGTGATCTTGGCGACCTATATTGTCGTTGAGATGGCCGTGCCGCATTTTATGGCGCGGTATCACAAGGTCCAGACCAAGCGCACCGGCGAGATGACCGAGCGGCTTGAGGATTCGTTTATTTTCTGGGAGAGAAAGAAGATGCTGCTTATCTATTTCTCTCCCTTTATTTTTGGCGGCCTGCTGTTTCTCCTGACGCGTCATATCATCGGCGCCGGTATCGGATTTGTCTTCGGGTTTATCGTGCCGCAGATCATGGTAGGCATGGCCCGTCAGCGCAGGATCAAGAAGATCAGCGGCCAGCTCGTGGATAGCCTGATGATCCTCTCCTCTTCCTTAAAGGCTGGCTTAAGTTTCCTGCAGGCCATCGAGGTCGTCTGCGAAGAGATGCCTGTGCCGATCTCTCAGGAGTTTCACCTCATCCTTAGTGAAAATAAATTAGGGGTCAGCTTCGAGGATTCCCTTAAGAAATTCCGCCGCCGCGTACCCATCGAAGAGGTAAATCTTATCGTCAGCTCGATTTTGATCGCGCGTGAATCCGGCGGTGAGCTGCCGCGGGTGCTCATGCGACTGGCCAATACCATCCGCGATAACCTTAAGCTTAAAGAAAAGATCGCCACGCTGACATTGCAGGGCAAGCTGCAGGGGATCATCATGATGATATTACCCATCGGCTTCGCCTATTTTATCTACAAAAGCAATCCCGGTCATTTTGATGTCATGCTGCAGACTACCGACGGCAAAAAGCTGCTGGCTCTTGCGATTATTCTGCAGCTCGTCGGTATGGTCATGATAAAGAAATTCTCCACCATGAGGAATTAAAAAAGGGGCAGGTATGTGGTATCTGTTGATTTTTATATTAGTTTCCGGGTGCGTCTGGCTGGTCGGTTATGCGGTAGTGGTCAAGCCGCAATTCCGCCTGCACCTGGATGATGGCGAGATCACCACTCTGCCTAAGCGCCGCAGCCTGAAGGATTTCTCCGTACTTACGCTGCTTAACAAGGTCTTGAAGCCATTTGCCGTCATCCTGCGTCCTGTAGTCGGCAAAGTCAAATATCTGCAGAAACTAAAAACTCAGGCGGAGATCCTGCGCATCAATCTTGATCTTCCGCTTCTTTTGGCGATAAAAATCGTTCTCACTGTTTCCTTCGGGATCATCGGCTTTAATCTCCTTCTTAAGATGTCGCCGTGGTACGTATTATTGGCGATACTCATCGGTTTTTTCCTTCCGGATTACCTTATGTGGCAGAAGATCAGGGGTAAGAAGGAAGAGATCGTGCACTGCTTTCCTGAAACTGTTGACCTGCTGGACATGTGTATCAACGCCGGAGCCGACTTTATCTCCGCCATCAAGTGGATCATCGAGAAAAGTAACCCTAATCCTTTTATCGAGCAGATGGCCATCGTCTTAAGCGAGATCCAGGTCGGCAAGCCCCGCGGAGAAGCCTTGCGCACGATGGCAAAAAGGCTGCAGCTGCCGGATATCTCCAGTTTTTCCCGGGCTATTGTGCAGGCAGAGCGCATGGGTACTTCTATTGAAGAAGCCTTTCGCAACCTCTCTGATGATACGCGCGACCGCCGCTACCAAAACGGCGAGCGCTACGCGATCAAGGCCTCTCTTAAAATGCTTATCCCGCTACTTTTTTGTATTCTGCCGTCGATCATGATCGTGGTGGCAGGCCCTATCATCCTTAAGTTCATGCAGGGTGGCCTGATGCCCGCCGCAGCACCGATGTAATTCCGCTTTACCCAGCATAGTTCCATACCTTGCCCAAAAGGATGGGCAAGTATGTTGTCTAGAAAGGACGCACCCGCTTATCCTTTAAAGCGGGGTGTTGCTTTCCGCAACAAATAAACCTGTTAGAAATCACCTGCCTGTACGTCTATTATAGTAGAACCATAAACTCAAAGTCTAAAGCTCAAAGTCCAAAACAAGTCTAAAGTTTAAAGATCAAAAACGCACATTCCGACAAGAAAATTTGACCTTGAAGAAAGAACTCTTACATTCTCTAGGAATTGCATAGATTTGTGCAAGGCCCTGGCAAAAGATGCTATAAACAAGGAGTTGATTGGTCAATTCATAAGAGCCTCTAGTTCTGTGGGGGCTAATTATCGGGAAGCAAGTAATGCAATGTCAAAGAAAGACTTTTACCATCGAATAGGCATATGTCGAAAAGAAGCAAAGGAGGCTAGGTATTGGTTAGAGTTACTGTTGCATTCCAGCCCCGGATTAAGCGAAGAAATAGGCCCGCTTATCGACGAATCGCTTCAACTAACTAAGATATTCTCCTCTATCGCGATTAATAGATCTTAGCCTTTATGTATTTAGAAAAGAATATTTTAAAATTTTATGTTTTAAACCTTTAACTTTGTTTTTCCCGCTACCCAATTAGTTCTAGGCGGGATCCCGCCTTAAATTTATATTTCTTGGCGGGAGAATTTTATGTTTTAGACTTTGAATTTCTCAAGCTAACAAGGATTGGTCGTTTTAGCAGATTCAACTTAAGTATATAGGGAAGGACACTTTTTAAATTTTTATGTTTTAAACCTTTAACTTTGTTTTTCCCGCTACCCAATTAGTTCTAGGCGGGATCCCGCCTTAAATTTATATTTCTTGGCGGGAGAATTTTATGTTTTAGACTTTGAATTTCTCAAGCTGACAAGGATTAGTCGTTTTAGCGACGCAACCCATCAACGATAAACGAAAGATGAAAAATAGTTGCATTTTCCTCGGAAAAGTATAAAATATGTGTATGCCTAAGAGAAAGATTTATCTTTTCACGAGCGTCGTTCTGCTAGCGCTGACGATATTCGCGGCTGCAGGCTGCGATTTCTTCAGCTGGTACCGCTACAAGGATGAGGAAAACCGCTTCTCCGTACTGCTGCCCCGCGACTGGTACATGGCAGAAGGTGTTAACAATATGGACCTGTATGTCTATGCGCCCACCCAGACCGATGACCAAAAGATCAACTTTACCGTCAAAGTAACGGAGCTGCCGGCAAACATTCCGGTAGAGACCTATTTTGACGCTAACAAAGAAGAATTGCTTTTTATCATGCCCGGGGCTTCGGACCTGAATGAAGGTCAGTTTATGACTTCGGGGCTTAACCGCGCGCATTGGATGGCTTTTAGTACGCGTTTACGCTTAAAAAGCGGCATGGAGGAGGTAAGGTTTTTCAGCGCCGTCTGGGTCAAGGGCAAGCGTGCCTTTGTTATCAGCGCCATTGCGCCCCTTGAGCTGTTTTCCAAATATGAACCCATTTTCTGGAAAGTAATGAAAAGTTTGTACATCCTGTAGGGGAGAAATAGCCCAAATTGGACATTTATCAGCATAGAATAATGTCCAAACTAAGCAATTTCCTTAGTTTTTTCTGATTAAAAATCATAAAAAGTGATTCAAGCTTTATAATAAAAAGAAAGCGTTCCCAATTTATATACCATATACTCTTGACAAGAGTATAGTATATGTTATATTTTAAGTGCAATTAGAGATAGTGTGAAACACCAGATCCAGCCACGGCTCCCGTTGATCAGGGAGAAATTGGTGTTAACACAGCAATAGTTTTTTTAAGGAATTTTAGGGAGCCGTGCTGATCATTTTTAGATTAAGCGCGGCTTTTTTATTGACAAGTTACTTAAGAGTTTAAGAAAGATTTAACAAACACTCTAATACGATGATGAGCTCAATTAAAAAACACAGAATATTGAAGAAAGTCATCTGTTCCGTTATCGCGGTAGCTTTTCTGTTGACTTCCCTTACTCCTGCTTCCGCCGCGCGCGCCGGTAACTACGGGGACAAAGGCGCGTTCACGATGATAGCCTTAGGAAGCATCTCCGGCTACATGGCTCAAGGTACCGGTGATAGTATCACGCAGACCGCGCTCGTCAACATGTGCGGCCTGTATTTCTATTACAATTATTACACTACCTACGGAAAGCCGATATGGAGATTTAAGATCGGCGATACAGAGATCACCATCACCAGGGGTATGCTCTATACCATGATCGCCTCGATGGCAGTCAACGCCTTAGCTAGTTCCGTAGCCGGTGCCGTCAAATCATTAACCTGGGCCCAAATCAAGGCGATGATTAGGGCGTTTATAAGGGATATTATTAAGAATATCCTTAAAGCCATTTGGAGGCTTTTAAAACTTATATTCGTGGATCTTCCTGTGGCAATATTGCGTGCAGTAGGAAAGATGATTTGGGATACGCTTGTGTTCATCTGGGAATTACCGGGGAAAATAATAAAAGCTGTTGGGGAGATAGCGGAGTTTTTTCAGCAGTTATTTAGCGGAAACTTTAAGCAGGCTCTGGAAAAATTAAAAAATTTGTTAACCAGGGGCGGAGAGGGCGCAAGAGACAGCGTTAAAAAAATCCAAGAAGGAAGATCAGGATTTGATAAAGATTATATGGAATACGGCGCAAAGGGTCAGGTTGGCAATATTTTGACACGGCTTATTTGCGTTGACTTACCTACGGGTATCATCAAGTTGGTGGTGTATGAGACAGTAGGGCAATATTTACACAAGAAATACGGCTGGGATGAAACCATTGCCTATGCACTTGCGGGAGGCGTTTCCAACTTTGTCGGTAGTGGGGTTCAGGATTATTTGACAGATAGCGCCGCACTTCCAGATTACTCGAAGAAGACAGAAGCAGGAGATAGGAAAGTGGAAGTAGTTGAAATAAAGCAGCAGTCTATGGACGGGGAAAAGAAGCAGCCGCAACCTGAGACAGGCACGGCCAAGGACACCAAGGCTGGCCCGGAAACACAGCAAGCTGCAACAGGAGCAGTAAAAGAAACCGCATCGTCGCAGTCAGGGGCGGGTAAAGACAGCAAAGGCGCTACAACGCAACAGATGGTAAGCAGCAGCGGAAACGAAATGACAGCGAAGCAGGCAACGGAAAAGGAATTTCGTACAGCTACCAAGAATGCCCAGGAAGAGCCCGCTAGCGCTTTTGAGACGTTCCTTGTGCCGGCGCTGGTCAAGGCAGGAGTTCTTTCTGCTTTAGGTTATCAGACCTATAAAGGCAGCAATAATCGCAAGAGCTATGATAATGCGATAAAGATGGCTATAGCCAACGGCGCGTCGGGTTGGGCTGATCCAAGAGGAGGAAGTTTTGTCTATAACGTCGGTACCACTGCCAGCGAAGTAGCCTGGCTTTATTTCTGCCGGAATAATAATATCCACTCTAGCGCCGCAACTGAACTCATGCATTTAGCCGCCACCAGCGTTGCGCGCTGGGCGTTATCCTATGGAGAAACGGATAATGAGAAGAAGTCTTGGTCATTTAAGCAAAGTCTTGACCAGGCAGCAGCGGATGCCTATTCCTTGGATACGACAGAAAGACGCGTCCAGTCAATGGCCAGGGGTAGTAGTACCATTATGACCGATGCCTCCATAATGCAGAGTACGCTTAACGAACAGGCGAATCGTCAAATAGGCGGCCTCGCGGTCCACTATTTCCCGGATTCATCCAAAGTTGTTTTTATTTCTTCCCCTTCGCAAATCGAATCCAAATATGAAGGGTATCTCAAATCTTTTAACGAATCAGGCCAAGTCGGACCGCCCATCCCCAAAGAGATATTTACGAAAGAATGGAGGGATTACTAAA
Source organism: uncultured Planctomycetales bacterium (assembly GCA_964354335.1). Classification (GTDB taxonomy): domain Bacteria; phylum Omnitrophota; class Gorgyraeia; order Gygaellales; family Profunditerraquicolaceae; genus JAPLLR01. Next base: position 10,305 of record CAYGZJ010000027.1, read on the forward strand.
AAAGGCTTAACGACTTGTCGCCAGGACATACTCCGACCTACGAGCAAAACATTGAAGCATTTACCAAGTCCGGTCTTCCTATTCCGCCGCCCTCTGAAAAAGAGCACCGGTCGTGGGTTAAGCAATCCATTGAACAGGGAAACCTAGAGGATCGCGTACGGCAGCAAGGAAAGACTTTGCCCTACAGCCAATATGTTGAGGCATATAATAAGTCCGGTTTATCCGGACCCCCGATGACGGAAGCAGAGTATGATCAAGTGACTCGGGTGATTGGTGGTAACCGGAAACAAGAGACCAAGACCCAGACAAGCGAGACCAAAACTGAATTGATCAATCCAGAGCAAAAAGGTGTCGCTTCCAAGGCGAATGCGGAGCCCAATCCGCTGACTCCGGGAGTCCCTCAAGATAACGCCAAGGAGAAGGCCATAAATGAAGGGTTGAACAAGCAGGCACAAGCGCTTGCTGACGAGAAGGCCTCCGTTGCACCGCCGGGCGATGGGAAGCAACAAACAACCGAGCCGGTCAATCAAGAGCAAAAAGGCCAGAGCAAAACTTCCGAACACAAACCGAGGCTGGCAAGAAACGCCGGGGAGGCGTGGGGAATTATAAAAGACGACCGTTCCGATGGATGGGA
>CAYGZJ010000028.1:0-10880 GCA_964354335.1 uncultured Planctomycetales bacterium
GGGGACAGGGATCCTTAAATCCGGTATCGAGACTGTCCTGGCGGATTCTGTCCCCGCTATTCGTCGGTGGCGTCTGTCCCTTTTGCTTGGCGAGGGTTCAGTCCCGACTACTTGTGAATTTGGGGACAGATCCCGTGAAGCGGAGAGTTCCGAGGGGATCAGTCCCGACTGTGGTGAATTTGGGAATAGTGTATGAACTTAATTGATTTTGGTTTTCAAAACTCAAATCTCTTTGATCATATGCCGCTTTTTGACGAGATTTCATATGTCGGGCGCGACGAGGAAAAGGTCCGCCAATACAAGGCCATACGCGAAGGGCAGTCCTGCGATATCCTGGCGCTGAATTTTATCCGCCACGAGGAGAAAATACTTTGGGATGCGATTGAGGATTTTGTGAAGCGCAGCACCATAAACGCCGTTTCCAACGTAAGAGGCGTTTTTATTTTTGACCTCCTGACAATTGATATACACAAAGAAATAAAAAACTTTAAGCATTCAGAGTTTACGACTGTTATTATTAATACCGCCAGTAAATTGACTCCCGAGCAGACCAGGATGGTCAAATATTCTTCCGCTTATGCTCTTATTAAGAAGACTCTTGATGCTGATTGGGGAAAAATCATTTTTAAGACCGCGGTAAATGTTTACAAAGATAAGGCGGATTATTTAGACCTTCTTATCAAGCAGCTTCTGAGCGGTTATATTTTTCCGCACGATCCGGTGATACTTTTGCTGAACGATCTTAGCCAAAATCCCGTCTTTGATCCCAAGAACGAAACGCAGCATGCGCGATTAAAAAAGGTCATAGCCAATCTTATCCCTAATTCAATAGAATTTATCCCTGAAGTTTATATTCAGGATAAGAATGGGGCAAGAGAGCTTCTTTCCGGGTCTAGGTTATAGGAGCAAGGGGATATTCATGGAATTTCAGCTTCAGGCTGATTTTATTGAGTTGGATAATTTGCTTAAGGCATTGAAACTTGTTGTAAACGGAGCTGCGGCCAGGCAGCAAATCTTGACCGGCTCAGTCAAGGTGAATGGACAGGCTGAAACGCGTATCCGCCGGAAGCTTCGTTTAGGTGATAGCGTAGAGTTTGGCGAGCAACAGATTAAGATTATATAGCGCAGGGGGCGTTTCTGGAGGCGGGGCGAAGGGGCTGTGTTGATTGAGGCATTAAATGAATAAGAAATGCTTAATAGCGATTTGGATAACGGGGATATTGATGTTGAGCGGATGTGCGACAAGCGAATTCGGCAGATTCAAGGGCAGGGCCTTGAAATTTGGTATACCGATATATCAGGGAGAGCCCTCGCAGGAATATCCTTATAAGAGCTTAGGATATGTGAAGGGCGAGTATAAAAAAGGGTTATTTGATGATGTTGGTTTATCCATTTCTAATGCGCTAGAGAAAATGGCAGATAATGCAAAATCAATTAACGCCAATGCCGTTATAAAGACCAAATTACATACCGAAGGAAGTCTATGTTATTATGATGGTGAAGCAGTCGTGTTTGATGTTATGCCGGAATAAGGGGACGTTTCTCGGCTTAGGTAGAGTGGCGGGGCAATATGGATAATTCATTACTACTTATTATTACAATTATACTAGTGATAATTATTATATATCCTTTTACAAAAAAGTATCGAAAATAAAAATAAAAAATAAGGTGACGTTTCTGGAGGCGGGGCGAAGGGGAGAACATAAAAGATGAAAAAGGAACATAAAGCGATAGATAAATTTATACTTATAGCACTTGTATTTGTAGGGTTGATCCTGGCAACACATATTTTGTTGGTAAGGATGTATCAAGGACTAATGCACCTTGATTATTACAACGCTTCCTGCGTATCCGGCATCACTATCCTTGTTTTCTTCTACGCCGCTATAAAATTCAGCAAGCCGCTGGAGCATCAGATCGGCAATTTCGTCTATCTTAAAGATAAGCGTCATTACGAAACGCTCCTGGATGAGGCGATCCGTGACGGCCTGACCGGTTTGTTTGACCACAAATATTTTATGCAAAAGCTTGAAGAGGAGGTATGTCGTTCTAAAAAAAATGTAAGCCCGCTTTCGCTTTTGATGATAGACATAGATTATTTTAAAAAATTCAACGATACCTTTGGTCATCTTGAGGGTGATATGATTCTGACGGGGCTGGCAGATGTATTCAAACGTGTTCCCAGGGAAGTCGATCTAGCCGCCCGCTATGGAGGAGAAGAGTTTGTCATTCTGCTTCCGGAAACGCGCAAAGAAGACGCAAAGATTTTAGCTGAAAAGTTACTCAGGCAGGCAAAGAAAATAAATCCCAGTAAGGGCGCAGTCACCATAAGTATCGGCATCGGTTGCTTTGACGGGAAAAGCAAAGATTTTACCAAGGAAGATTTGATAAGGATCTCAGACGCCGCGCTTTATCGCGCCAAAGAAGCGGGAAGGAATCGCGTGGAGATTCATAGGGAGGAATGAGAGGGATGTATGCGAAAAATAATTAGTCTTATCGTATTGGCGTTTTTTGTAGTTGTGTTGATGGTGAGTCCGGTTATCTCCGGGGAGCAGTCCTCAGTAAGCGCGGATAGCGCGCTTAAGCTGCTTAAGGAAGGGAATGTTCGTTTTGTGAAGATGAAATTGCAGCATCCGAATCAAACTATTGAGCGCAGGACAAATACCGCTGAGCACGGGCAGAAACCTTTCGCGATGGTCCTGGCATGTTCGGATTCGCGCGTTCCCGTTGAGCTGATCTTTGACCGGGGCATAGGAGATATTTTTATCATCAGAGTCGCCGGTAATATCGCTATGGATAGCAGCGTTATAGGTTCTGTGGAATACGGAGCGGAGCATGTTTATGTTCCGCTTTTAGTGGTCATGGGCCATACGCAGTGTGGGGCAGTCGAGGCGGCGGTGGCAGGCGTCCATGTGGAAGGGGACATCCGGGATATCCAAAGAAAGATCGAGACTGTCGCGGCAAAAGTAAGAAAGAACCATCCTCGTATGCAAGGTGCCGTATTGACTAATGAGGTAGCTAAAGCAAACGCTCTTCAGTCAAAGAAAGACATATTGTCGAAGAGCAAAGAAATCAGAGATTTGGTTGCTGTAGGTAAACTCAAAACCGCGGTAGCCGTGTACGACATCAAAAGAGGTTCTGTGGAGTGGATTGAATAACAAAGTGGTAAATCTTATTTTCGATAGGGCGGCAGGGCGAAGGGGAGAATGACTAGCAGCTTAGGAGAAATAAAATGATGAAGAAAGTGATTCTTGTACTGATTGCGGCGATACTGTTGACAGTAACGGCATTCGCGCAAGACGCAAAGACGATCCGGTTGCCTAAGCCGAATATGAGCGGCGGTAAACCACTGATGCAGGCGCTTAAAGAGCGAAAAAGTACCCGTGAATTCAGTTCGAAAGAACTTGCGCCGCAGGTTTTGTCGGACCTGCTCTGGGCGGCAAACGGGATCAACAGGCCGGAGTCAGGATTTCGTACCGCTCCCAGCGCCCATAACGCGCAGGAGATCGATATCTATGTCGCGCTATCAGATGGCCTGTATTTATTTGATGCTAAGGCGCATGAGTTACGGATGATCGCATCGGGAGATCTGCGTGGACTTACCGGAAAACAACCTTTTGTCAAAGAGGCTGCGCTTAATTTGATTTATGTCGCCACGTTTTCTAAATTGGGAGATAGATCCAGCGAGGATGCGAATTTCTATGCTGCTACTGACGCAGGATTCGTCAGCGAAAACGTATATTTATATTGCGCCTCAGTAGGCTTAGCTACGGTAGTGCGAGGGTGGATGGACAGGCCGGTTTTGGAAAAAGCCATGAAGCTCGGACCGGATCAGAAGGTGATCCTTGCGCAGACCGTAGGCTACCCGAAATAAAAGGGGACGCTTCTGGGGTATTTAAGTGGTTGGAAATAAATAGGTTGTGAGAGTAAATTGGAATTTGTTCAGTAAAGTAGCAAAGTGTTGAATTTGGGGACAGGGATTATTTTTAGAATGGGGACAGGGATCCTTTAATCTGGTATCGAGACTGTCCTGGCGGATTCTGTCCCCGCTATTCGTCAGCGGTGTCTGTCCCCGTTGCCTTGGTGTCTGTCCCGACTACTTGTGAATTTAGGATGAATATGCCCGGATTATCAAAAGGATTCCAATTTGTAAAAGATGCAAATATCGTTCAAAAGGACGCCAAGAGCATTATTTTTATGGGCGATACTGCCTGCAGCGGTTTTGATGAAGAAAGTAAAGCAGCGCTTGAGAGGATCCTTAACGAGAAGACAGACCTGTTTTTTATCCTCGGGGATTTAGTGCGCATCGGAAGCGAAGATAATTTTAAGGAGGTCATTGATTTCTGTAATAAGCGGGCAGGATCCCCGATATTTTGTTTATGCGGCAATCATGAGCTTCCGGATTATCAAAAGGCGCTGGGCCTTACCACATATTCAATCGAGCTCACCAGGCATGTTATTATAGCCCTTGATAATTCATCCCGTTCTTTTGCGCAGTCGCAACTAAATTTTCTGGACGATTCTTTAAACCGGTATAAAGATAAAAAAGCGATAATCCTTTTCCATATTCCTCCCCCTAACTCCCTTGATATTTTTTGCATGAAAAATGATGAGTGGAAGAACCTGCTTAAGGTGATGGATAAATATAAGGACAGGATAGAGTTCATCATGTGCGGGCATATCCATGCTTTTTGCGAATACTCGCTTGATGGTTACAAGATCATCGTAAGCGGAGGCGGCGGGGCAAAGCTTTATGATTGGCCGCAAGATCCTGTGAAAGCCCACCATGCGCTGAGATTAAATTTTAATGAAGACGGCTCCATAAGCCAGGATATTATCAAGGTTTGACCTTCAGGAACAGAGAATTGTTGATAGGGTTATAAGTTTAGAATAGCGGAGATTAAATAGTCGAGAGCGGCCTTTATCCGTGCTGCGGATGGAGGCCGTTTTTATTTTTAAATCTACGGAATATTTTCGTATACTTTTACGTCTAATATACGGAGAGGAAAAAGGTTAACTAAATGGCATTGATTTATTTTTTAAGAAAAGGAGGATAAAATGAAGAAAAATACTTTTGTAAACAGGGCTATTCTGACTATGCTCGTTAGCTTAGTGGTCATTGCGCCTTGCGCTGATGCCTTTGCCCGGGGTCGTGATAGAGGCAGGCATAATGAGGTGGTCGTGGTCGGTCGTGACAGGTATCATTATCGCGATGGAAGATTCTACCGGCCGAGCTGGTTTGGCTTTGAGTTTCGCATCGGCACTCCTCCTGTGGGGGCAGTGGTGGCTAATATTCCGTTCGGACATACGACTTTGACTATAGGGAGCGTCCCATACTACTATTATGACCGAGCTTATTACCGGCGTTGTCCTTCCGGCTACATTGTTGTCCAAGACCCGGTTATAGTCACGCCCGGCTATGCGCAGTCCGGTAATGAGGTAGTGATCATTAATGTTCCTAATGCAAGCGGCGGCTATACACAGGTAAGACTTGTAAGGAGCGGGAATGGTTACGTCGGGCCGCAGGGAGAATACTATCCGGGAAGCCCGAGCATCGAGCAATTACGGGTACTCTACGGCAGATAAATAAGAGGGGACGCTTCTGGGGTATTTAAGTGGTTGGAAATAAGTGAGTTGTGAGAGTACAAGCATTCAAACTGTCGGTGGCGTCTGTCCCTTCTGCTTGGCGGGGGATCAGTCCCGTCTACTAGAAGTTGAATTTGGGTACGGGGATCTTTTGTTGAATGGGGACAGGGATCCTTTAATCCGGTATCGAGACTGTCCTGGCGGATTCTGTCCCCGCTATCCGTGGTGGGGTCTGTCCCGACTACTTAGGTTTCGTTTTCAGCGGCGCTTTCATTGGCCGCTTTTTTTCTTGCCTATTCTGAAACCTAGAGGTATTCTTAAAAGCAGGAAAACTTAAATCCATCTTTAAGCTAACAGACTATTATGAAATTTCTTATATCAATTTTGATATGGGTGGCGGGAGTTATTATTACCGCTGCCGCATTTCTCTCGAGCCTGATCATAAAGATAGTACCTTTTCCTATACCTAACCGGGAAAGGTTAGTCCATGCGCAGTGTTTTTGGTGGTCGGATGCCCTCATAGCATTAAATCCCTATTGGAAACTTAAAGTAGAAGGTTTGGAAAACATCGATCCATTAGAGACATACGTTATAGTGGCTAATCATCAAAGCCTTGCCGATATAATCGTAATATATCAGACGCGTATGTACTTTAAGGGCGTAGCGAAGAAAGAATTGCTTAAGCTGCCGTTTTTCGGCGGCCTACTTTGGGCAAATGATCATGTCCTGCTTTCCAGAGATGAACCTGGCAGCATAAAAGAGGTCTATAGAAAGTCCGCCGAACGACTTAAGAGCGGCGTGTCTATGTTTTTCTTCCCGGAAGGCACGCGCAGCACCACGGATGATATGGGTGAATTTAAGAATGGGGCCTTTAAGCTGGCCATAAAGGAATCCAGGCCTATTTTGCCAGTATTTATAGGTGGTACAAGGAAAGCTATTCCTAGGGGTGGCTGGGTCTTTAATGTAAAAGTATCGGGCAGGCTTGTAGTGCTGCCGCCGATTGACGTTTCGGGTCTTAAGGCCGGCGATTTTGCAAGCTTGAGAGATCTTGTACGCGGGAGGCTAGTGTCCCTGGCTGCGGGCGAATAGGCAGAGGGGGCATTTTTACTTGGTCTTGAATTTTCCCTCTCTACGGGTTATACTTATATTGAAGTCACTGATAACGAAGGAGGGCACTATGTGTAAAAGCTGCGGATGCAAAAAGAAACCAAAGCCGAAATAGCCGCTACTTTGTGATTCTCCTGTAATAAAACCCGCAAAATTATTTTTTTGCGGGTTTTTCTTTGGATAAAAAGCGCTAAAAATCAGTTGAAGTGCGCATTCAAAAGGGGTAAAATAAAGCTGGTTTTAAACTTAATAATCAATGTCTGCCAAACACGCCCCCCATAATCGGTTATTCCCTGTTATTCTTTTATCGCTAGTTTTCTTTTTTGTGTCTATTCCCGGTATTGCTGTAGGCGGTGATAAATGTCCTTCTTCTTCCGGTGGAGGAGAAGGAGAAAAGACCAGCGGCGGTTCAGGAATAGGAGTTGCTATCGATATCACCGGCCTTCTTAAACACGCCACAAAGAAAAAGAAAAAAAAGAAGCCGTGCTGCGAATTCAAAGATATCGAGATCACCAATATCTGGAGCGAGAACAAGGAAGTAAAGGTCACTATCACCGGAAAATCCGGGCCGCAGACCAAGATCATCCCGCCGCGCAAAACATTTGTATTCATGGGGGATTTTGGAGACTGCGTGAGGATTTCAGTAGCTTCTACCGAGCCAGGAGCTGCGAAGCTTTTGGTCGAGGATAGGCCTTTCTGCTGCAAGGAGCTTGAGGGCGGAAAGAAGGTCGACTTCTACGGCATAGATATAGAGTATTCGATAAATGACGTAGAGTGTCCTCAGGAAGCCAAGGTTGCTCCCAAGGGCGAAACGCCTCCTCCTAAAAAGGAAACTCCGCCTGAGAAACCCCCTATAAAAAAAGAAGAACCACCTAAGGAAGTTCCGCCGGTTGAAGGGCCGAAGGTCCCTGTTGAGTCGGCTATAGAAACTCCTCCCGAAGAGCCCTACACGCGTATCGGTATAGATATAAACAAATGCGATTATAACTGGATGCCGGAACAGGGCAACAGAACTTATTTTACCGCAAAGATCTATAAATGGGTCACTGGAAAAGGCTGGGTTTTCCCCGGACCGCCGCAGAAGATCGTTTTTATGTTAAGCAACGTTACTAAAGAAAAAGGTGTCTGTTTAAACAAGGGTGACCAGACTACCCCGGATCTTTATTTTAAAGGAAATGATCCGGGTTTTGATTATTCCGGAGGCCAAACCGGATTCTTCGATACGGCAGTGGCGAAAAACGCAGCTACCTGGAATTCAATAGAAGTGATCAGCGACGATTATGGTTCATTTGGACGCATCGAGGCCTACTGCGATGGCTGTGAGAAAATCCTTCCTAACGGCCCGGTCACTATACCGCTTGACGAGAACGGAAATACTATCGCTGACTGCGCGCCGCAGGATGACAAAGGCGCATATTTCAACAAAGACAAGGATGCCGAGCCTGTTTTAGACGGATATCCCGGTGACGGATACACCAATTATGAAGAATACCGGGGATTTTTTGTGCGGGGAGCGCATAAGCGTACGGATATCACCAAAAAAGACCTGCTGGTCAATGACCGTATAGGCAGGGGTGTCGGGTATTATCCTAATACGAATATATCCGTGCACTTAGTCGCTAATGATGAATTAAAAGACCGGGTGGGAAATTTTAATCGCGGACACGGTACTACCGGGGCACAGCACGGCATAGTGCTGAAATGGAACACCGGAGATATTCCTTATAATGTAGGAGGGATGTCATTACAGAGAAGGCTTGATGAAGGTATTATGGGTCCTCCGAAGAACGTAACGGCAACAGTGCTTAACGACTGGAGCCCGCGTACCGTTGCCCATGAATTGAGCCATTCCACTTGCGTATGGCATCACGGTGAAGCGCCTTGGGGCTTTACCAGATTTTATTCGGACAGAGAATCTACTAATGGAATGCTTGCTTCTACGTATTATGAATTCTTCAGAGACGTCTTGTGGATGGATGAATGTACGCTTTGCGGGCGGCGGCTTCCTTCGGATTTCCGCTTTCATCCCAAAGGAGCGCAGCAAAGCGGGGACGTGGATTGCGTGATGAAGTATTGCGGTTTTTTTGAGGTCTATCTTGAAGACGGCGTTTATAAGTGCTGGCCGGCTAACGATCCGCAAGGAACCGGCTGGTGCACTTCTAAGGCTGGGACCGGTTACAATTCCGGAGGGCTGGTAGGAGGAGACGCTACGGTAGGAAACTGTCTTGGCCAACTGAGGGTGAATGACAAATGAAAAGAATAAATATAATCCTGATAATTTTTATCATTTTTTTTCTAGGTCTTAGTGCTGCCTGTGCAGAACAGCTAGGATTATTTATCCATTATGATGTCGAGATCGATGCCAAGACCTTTATGCAGGAAGAGCCGGTGATCATCATGGTCATCGCTTCCAATCCCGACGCGATGAATGAATATTACGACAATAACGCGCAGGGCAAGAAAGAGAAGAAAATAAAACCCATTATCATCGGGAAAAGTAATTCTCCTTGGACAGATGCGGTAACTTTTAAGGTAAGGAGCAGTAAGGGGCAGGAGGTGGGGGTTGCTTTCCGCGCAGCCTCACCCACAGAGAAAGAAGCTAAGCTGGATGCCGAGAGCTCGGCCAAAGGATATTTTTTTATCGCTCCGGAAGAAGTCAAGAAGTTGGGCCCCGGCGAATATACAGTCCAGGCTTTTATTGAGAACGCGGCAAGCGAACCCCTTAAATTAAATATAGCCGCAACCAGGCAGCTTACCGGAAAAGCGAATATCCCTCACCTGTTAAAACTAGGCCGTTATAATCTGCTGTCTGATAAATTCGCGGAAGCCCAAAAATACGCCGAACAGATTTTAGCGATCGAACCGACCAATTTACAGGGTATGAATCTTTTAGGTGATGCGCAGACAGGGCTTGGTAAGTATAGTGAAGCTTATGCAACTTTCCAAAAGGCCATCGATGAATATTTTCGTCAATATCCTCCAGACGGCACCGGCACCTACGAACCGCCGGAACTGCTCAATGATAAGGCCAACGATTTAAAAAAGAAAATCAGATAATATGATGTTTTTGCTGCTTTGATGTGCGGGAATAATCCGTGGAAAAGGAAATAGCGCTAAATAAGGGCTTGTCCCTGTGTTAAGAGACACAATCTACTTATTTGACTCTGCTCATAATCTGCGTGTTTATTAAGGAGGAGTAGTATGTTTTCATTATTCGATATTAAGAGACTTATAATGGTGGTTTTGATAACTGTTATCGGAGCTGTCCTGGTGCGCGTAGCTATGGCTTTATGGGATAAGGTGACAGAGGATGATGCGGTGGCAAAGGGCTGTCTTTGGGGTTTTCTGATTACTTTTTTGGCGACTATGATCACTTTGGCGATCATCGCCCTGATCGTGGTTTTTGTTAAGTGGGTGTGGGTTAATTTCTAGTGTTGATTATCGAGAAAGGGGGAGGAAGATGAAAATAACTTTAAAGGTGGTGTTGCTGCTTGTGCTATTCGCGTTTCTTTTGCATATTCCTGTTTTTGCCCAGTCTGTTCCTGATGGGCCGTGGAACTATATCAACGGTGTATGGGTAAAGGTGGAGTTGCCTGATAATGATTCTCCGTTTGAATGGGCACCCGGCCACTGGAGAAATGGTAACTGGATACCCGGGCACTGGAAACAGGTTGAGCCTGCTACTGTTGAGGCTGTGAATTGGGTCCCGGCGCATTGGGGGGCGAATGGAAAATGGATCTCCGGACACTGGAATAAAGTAGAGGTTGTGGCGGGCAAGACATGGGTCCCCGGACATTGGAAAAACGGCAGGTGGGTCGGTGGCCATTGGGCAGGCGGCGGTGCGGTGGTTGTAAAAGAAACAAAATCGCGCGTATGGGTGCCTCGGCATCGCAACGCAGCAGGAAAATGGGTCCCGGCACACTGGGAGTAAAATAGGGGAATAGGTTTTTAGTTCTTGAAGCCGCTTTTAAAATCAGTTGTAAGAGCGGGCTTAGCTTTTTAAAAGTTTTATGACAAAGACAGGTCCCCATGTAAGGGTTCGCTGGGGCCTGTCTTTTAACTTAGGATTGAATTATTATGGTCAGTCAGGATAAAGAAAAAGCATTGCATGAGTTGATGTCGCGGCTGGGGGTCAGGGAAGAGGATATCCAGGAAAGATTTATCCGCTCCCAGGGGCCGGGCGGGCA
>CAYGZJ010000029.1:0-10188 GCA_964354335.1 uncultured Planctomycetales bacterium
AATATCTCCGCAGTCGTCCGGATTCAGTCTGCCCCTGTTCCTTGGCCTCGTGGCGCTGGGCGCGCTGGCGGTTTTTGTTGTTTCTATCGCGAACTGGTCTGCAATCGCCGAATTTTTCGCGCAACTGAAACCCGCCATTGCCGGCATCTTCGCTACCTCTGGGCCATTGCTTACCGCGATTCTTGTTGCACCGCTTTTATCCATGATAGTTCAAGCCTCAGATAATGGGGCATCAAAGAAAAAGATCCTGGTGGTGGATGACGAACCTACTATCCGCCTGGTGTTTAAGAGGATACTTGAAGATGAATATGATGTGGAAACGGCTGTTAGCGCAGAAGAGGCGCTTGAAATCACCAAAGCAAAAAAATTCGATCTTATCATAACTGACCTTTCAATGAAGGGTAAAAGCGGCGCGGAGTTAGCGCAAGAAGTAAAGTCTACTAATAAAAACATCCCGATCATTTTGATTTCTGGCTATGTAGTCAAAGCCGCAGATTCTGTCTATGTGGATTTGGTCATGCACAAGCCGGTTAAGATGGCGGATTTACTTTCGCAAGTCGCCAAGCTATTAGCTAATGGGGACGCTTCTGGGGTCACTAAGGTATTGCAAGATAATAAGTTAGGAGAGCAAAATGAAAAGTCTCTCGCTGATCCCCACCGCGTAAAGCCGGGAGTCGTTCCGAATGAGGCGCAGATCAAAGAGGACATTGCGAAGGCGACTAACCAGCTTCCCATGAGCGCAGATGACTGGAATGCGCTTCTTGACGAAGCAATTAAATTAGCTAAAGTTCATGATGAGCAAGTTGCCGCTGCCTTGGAGAAGCTGCGTAACGCTATCCAAATCCGCGCCGGGCCATTTACCTATATATACGGTACCCTCCGCAATAACATTCTCTTTCTTGATTCCACCGCTCCCCGCACAGAGCTCCTAAAAACCATCCTCCACGAAGCATGTGTAATCGCTTATCCGGAAAGTCCCGATGAAATAAATGAATTCTTCGCCCAATCTGTAATTGGGGACGCTTCTAGGGTCACTAAGGTATTGCAAGATAATAAGTTACAAGACCAAAATCAAAGTTCCAAGCAGGGAAATATAGCTTCTTCGAGTGGGGGAGGAAATCAGGTTTTGGTTTCACAACTCAATGGTAAACAACAGGTTAAGACCCCCAGAAACGTCCCCACGATTAAGGAGTGGAGACTTCCGATAATTATCGAGGGAACAAAAAAGGTTTTTCAGGCGCCGAAAAAGAAACTGACCACTAAAGAGACATTGTTATATATTGAGGTTAAGACGGAATTTGTGCAAAAAACATTTCCAGCGTTAGCATTGGATGATCCGGCAATGCTTCTTGCCAAGGCTTCAGATATGCAGTTAAAACTACGGGAAAAGGCTAAAGCAGATGCCTGGGCAAAAGAACCAACGATTGCCGCGGCGTATAAGGAGCTTTTAGTTCAGCTGGCATATTTTAGGATGGAAGCCAGGGAGAACATCATGCTGATTTTCGCAAAAAAGCATTCTCCTCCCGATGATAATAAAGGAGAGGAAGATGCGCAAGAAAATGATGCTTCTGAATATTCGGAAGGTAAGCAGAAATCCGTTGATTGGGACAAAAGCGGCGGTTCGGCTGCGATTTGGCTCCTCATAACCGTAGCGATTTTCGCCACCGCAGGTATTGCCGGGTTGCTGATTTTACAGCTGCTTGCATTAATGAAGAAGCTGGCGCAATTATCCCGTAGAGCCCAGACTAAGCAAGTTAATAAGTCAGAGGATGAAAATGTTATTTCTAATGATGACCTGGTTCGCTTAGATGATCTAGAAGATAAGGCTGGGGAGTCGCAATCTGCCGTAGCGTTAGAAATCAATGATCCGAAAATCGTATCCGAGAGCGGGCATCCGGTAAAAATAAGGAGCCGGTCCTTTTCGAAGAACGGAGTTAAGCGGGTAGCTGTTTATGTGGACTCAGAAGAACTTTCGAATTTCGAGAAGATTTCGAATCGCAGGGCATCGCACCGGCAAAAGGAAGTCCGGGAGATCCAAAAGAAGTCATTGCTCAAATGCAAGGAATCCTATGGTTCCGAGTTTGCTCAAGCATTCGCTAAATGGAGTGAGTACGGTAAGCAGAACACTTTCGCTAGGGCCAAGTTATATAACGATTCCGAACATCATTATCCGGAAGGTTCAGTATGCTTCCTGTTGCTTGCCTGCGAAACCTATTTAAATGACACCCCGAAACAAGATCTGCAAATTTTTGTCAATGAGAAAAACCCGGAATTGACTCAAGAGCAGCGCGCAGTGGTCATCGCCGTGACTAAAAAGATGATAGCAACCCTTTATCTACTGGCTTTGGACATGCCTATCCACGATAATCTTCGCCCTGAAGATGAGGATGCGGCAAAAGAATTTATGCGGCGGCTTTTGTCGCAGAAGAGAAGTCATCTTCGGGTGATCAATGAGGCCAGAAGAGAGGTGGCCGCGGCTGTCGAAATTGAATTCTTAGAGGATTTTCTGTTGTATTTTCGTGTCCGCGCTGAAGAATTCTTCGTTGAACTCAAAGATCGCCTCAAATCCCTAGGGGACGTTTCCTCACCAGATGGTCGCGCCGCCGGCAATCAAAAACCTGACCCTGTGTATCGTGGCGGCCTCTCACACGAGGATGTCCACCGCCAGATAAACAGGGCCTCAAGCATAGAGGATATCACTGAGGAAATTAAACCTAAGCTGGAAAATGCTTTAGGATTCTTTGATGAATTGTACAAAGATTATTTTGAATGCGCAAATTCTCTTCGCGGCCCTCCCATTGAAATCCGCCTCGTCAAAGGAAAGCGCCTTACCTTTGGCGGCCATGCGGATATAGAAGTAACCGATAATAAAGTAACGAAAATAATCATCTTCGTCCAAGAAGGTAAAGATTTAGAAAGCGTCCTTACCCATGAATTAGGCGCAAGCCTCGGGCTTGGCCATGAAGTCAACAGAAAGCTCGAACAAGCCTTTCGCAGAGAAATCCCTCTGCTTGAATCTATCAAGCTAATCCCTCTTGATGCTGATCTTAACCAAATCCCCCTTAATTTAGACGAACTTCCATTAAGAGACTACAGCAGCAAAAACTCTTCCAAGCCCGGCCGCAATGACCCTTGCCCATGCGGAAGTGGATTAAAATACAAGAAATGCTGCGGTGCAGGCAGCTTATCGTTGCAAGAGGACAGACAGGATAAAGTTACGGGGAAGGTTTCGTATGACTATCCTGATTCGCCTCAAAGAGGCGTAGGGACCGCTATACATATCAGCCTGGCCCGGCATCCGGATAAACTCAGGCGCGTGGTAGAAATATGGAACAAGCTATATTTGCCGATGGTAAATAATACCCCGCTTGTCAAAAAAGAACTGAGTGGAACGCTCATATTTTTCGCCTATGACCTTTATCCGAAAAATCCAGTTTCGGGCATACTGTCGGCCAAAATAAAAGAGAAGTTTCTGGAACAACCGGTAAAGGGCCAGGCTAGTGCCGCAACGGCCATAGGAAAGCATCCTAAGAGCGGTAAGCCGGTGCTAGTGACGACACTTTCTCCCCTGGCTTTTGACACAAACGAGAATCTTCTGGTTACCTTAAGCCATGAAGTGATGGGTGTTATGCCTCAGCTCGTTAACTGTATTGGCCGGAAAGCTGATTCAAAGCTTATCTGCGAGCGCGAAATAATGGCGACTAAGGCAAATATCTCCTATCTGGAGTTTCTCTTGAAAAGACCCGAATTAGAGCAAGTGTTTCCCGGGATGAGTCGGACTTTACCCGGATACATCGAGCTTGAACTTTTGTCGAACCTTCCCACGTGGGAGAGAGCCCTGCGTGAATGCAGCCAGGGTATCGGGCAAGCGCCGCAAAGCGTAAAGCCTTCATCGGGTATTTTGGTAAAACTCTCGAAACTATTACGTCGCCTCGTTACCCGCCAGAACGTAATCATGCTCCTGGTGATGTTAGCACTAGGCGTACTGGCGGCCGGCCTTATGCATCCGGCAGGAGTGCTGGGTACGTTGATGGTGGCGGCCTGTGTTCAGGACGGGGGACAGTTCCGTCATAAGTTAAGTGATGACAATGGCCCGGGAGGAAACGGTCCTGAGGGGATTTTATTAAATATTGATAATTGCCTTAAAGGTCACCGGGATGTAATGACAGAAATAGATGAGATCATGAGGAGGTTTATTGATCCTTTCTCTAGGCAGGGAGAAAAGATTTATAGGGAGATCAAAAATCTGGAGATCTCCGCAAAGCCGGGAATCCTCAGAAATCGTATTTTTTGGAATTTCGTCTTTTTAGTCTTAGCCATTTCAGGGACATTTGCCTTTCTCGTTCTTACGAGTATGCCTTTTGCTTTTAATGTCTTCTACGGGATTATGATACTGATAGTTTTCTGCGTCGCTATTTTTGCCTCAAAGAATGATATTATCGGCGCGATTGCACAGGGAATATATACCTCTTTACCGTCAGGGAAGCACAAAATTTTATTGCCGCAAATGCGCCATAAAGGCCTTATCGCCCATGAATTCGGCCATTTTATTCGCTTTGCCCTAGAATTGGAAGATGGTCTCAACTGTTTTGGTGAGGCTTTGGCGTATCTTGTTTACGGAGCTGAATGCGGCCGTAATAAAGTCGGTTCTTACGAAGCATACGAACGCGGCCTCGCTGAAGCGGCGAATTTTGCTTCGTGTTCCGAGGAAGCCCGCTTGCGCCTGGCGCGCGGGCTGGTCAATTTTATGAACGACTACCGCCAGACAAATAAACTTTTTAGTACCCTAGCTTTAGATGATTATCTGACCGGCGCATATCTGGCAGGTTTTAGCAGGGCGCTATTTCCCGATGATAAAAAAGCTTTTGAGTTTTTAATCTCAATCTTTAAAAAAGAAAATACCTGCGGCATAGCTTCTTATTTAAAGCTTTGGCTAAAACAAAAGGACCGTTTTCCTCAATCTTCAACGCGGGCAACGGGTTCTGATAGAGCTGTCCCCAATAGTAAATCCGGTTTTAATCTGCCTGTGCTTCTAGGGCTGGTGGCGATTGGCGCGTTTACCCTGAGTCTCGCGATAGGTTCAGTCGAAGGGCTGGCCGCGGCCGGCCTTATGCATCCGGCAGGAGTGCTGGGTACGTTGATGGTGGCGGCCTGTGTTCAGGACGGGGGACAGTTCCCTCGTAACCCTAAGCGCAGCGAAGGGTTAAAAGGAAACGGTCCTGAGGGAAATAAGCAAAAGGTTTTAATAGCCTATCATTCCGGCTCCGGAGGGACAAAGAATGTCTGTTGTGTGTTCAAGGAAAGATTGTCAGATCGCTATGATATTGAGATGGTGGAAGCCAATTCTCCTTTTTCCAACGACCTCTCGGGCTACGCTTTAGTGATTTTCGGTTTTCCGGTGTTTCGCCTGCGGCCTTCACCGTCGATCCTGGAATTCGTTGACCGGCTCCAGAGGCCTGCAAGGTCTGTAAAAGCTTTTGCGTTTTGCACTAAATCCACGGTATCCAATAATACGCTGCGCAGGTTCGCCAAGTCGCTTTTGGCAAAGAATATAATACTGGGGGCTTGCGAGGAATTCAGGGCTCCCGGCACTGACCTGGTGCTTGATTTCCCGGAAAAGCTCACCCGTTGGCTGCACAGGCGCTGGTCCATGGCTTTCGGATACGAAAAAGATACCAGAAAAAAGATCGATAGGGCGGTATCTGTCATCCATAAACTGATCGCATCGCCTTCGGCCAGCCTCAGGATGCCGGCATGGAAATTGAACACTCTTTTCTGGAGCCCTCTGCAAAAATATATTTTTGATCCTTTTGCGATAAATACTTCCCCCTTACAGATATTGCCCGACAGATGCAAAAAATGTAACCGGTGCGCTTCGGAATTCTGCCCTCGGGGCGCCTGGAAGATAGTCGCGGATAGCATGCCGGAGTGGGTCGGGGAGAATTGCGACCGCTGCATGAGCTGTGTGCATAAATGTCCGGGGAAAGCGATCATCTATGATCATCGAATGAAAGATAATCCGCGGCTGGACAGAGAATTCCATAAATGGGCTAAGAAAGAATACCTCGAGGATGGGGGACAGTTCTGCCGTAACTCAAATGATGACAAGGGCCCGGGAGGAAACGGCCCTATAAGTTTTCTAGAAAAATATAAATTAAACAGATGCCTGAGCAGCAATAACCTGGTCCAGTCATTTTCCGGGATCAGGGCTATCTTCGGAAAAGGTACCGAATTAAGCCCACAACACTCTCTCATCGCCTCGTTTTACGCCTATCTTTATCTTGCCCATATTTCTGAAACAGTAAGAAAAAATGGCTTGAAGGTCCTTATCGCTCGGGACCCCAGGCCTACCGGTAAGGCGATCCGTGATTGCCAGGTCCGTGGCTTCCTTGCGTTCGCTAAAGATAGCGGTATCAAGCTTGAGATCATAGATCTGGGTATTTTACCTAAGCCCATTTTATTCAACGCTATGAAGGCTTTTAGTGCTGACGGCGGATTGATGATCACCGCTTCGCATAATCCTTTAAAATATAACGGCCTTGAGTATCTGGATAGTTCTACGGGAGCGAATCTGTCAAAAGAAAGATCCTCCCGGCTTATCAAAGCTTTCAAAGATGCGATCAAGAGATATAAAAATGGTGACACGTCTATCTTGAATAGCATCTCTGGCATAAGCTCCCAAGAGGCAGCAAGCGTGACTGTTGGTCAACAAGCTCGCGATGAGGCCATAGCATCTTATACGGAGTTGATCAAAAAAATCTGGGGGCTTGATGATCCGGCATTGTTTGCTGATTTTCAGGAGAGGCTTGGCAGGAGGAGCTTAAAGCCCGTATTTGACGTCAATGGCGGCTCAGCCGCAGGGGTCAATGCGGCAATATTTGCAAGACTTGGTTGCGCCGTAACTGAGATAAATGATAAGGGAGTGGCTCACAGCATAAATCCCGACGGTAAAGATAAAAAACGCTTAGCTGCTCAAGACGCGATAGATGCCGTTAGAGAATCCGGGGCTGAGTTTGGAATGATCTTTGATTTTGACGCTGACAGGGCCTTGCCTGTTAAAAGATTCGGTAAGATACCTCCGCAGGAGGCAACGGCTTTTTATGTTGCTGTGCGACTGGCATGGCTTAAGCATATTGGAAAACTGGAAGGTAAAGAAACTGCGATCGTAGCGTCTGATGCGACTTCATTTTTGACGCATGATGTTGCAAAACGACTTGGAGCTAAAGTTTTCTCATGCGAAACAGGAGAAACGAATGTCGTGGCAAAGATGCGCTCGCTTAATAAAGAGGCATATGTCGTTGCTATGGGCGTTGAGGGCGGAAATGGCGGGACAATTTTTGGTGAAGCTACCTGTAGAGACGGAAATCTGAATGCAGTTGCGTTCTTAATAGCCGCGCTTTATCCGGAACTTTACAGGCAGATCGGTTTTATTGCAAGAAGATCCACTTGCGTCTCTAAAGTGGCAGGGCTGCCGCTGCCTAGCACACAAAGGATCGTAAAGAAGGCAGAAAAGTCATTCCGGGAAAAATATTGGCCTTCATTAAAGGGAGCGTTCAGCGATTACCAGGTGCATTACTATAGCGGTACGGAAGATATTGTGAATGCCACAGGGATCCCGGGCAAAGGCATGCCTGAAGGAGATTTCGGCTGGAAGATAGTATTGTTTGATAGTGTAAGAAAAGCGTCATTCATATGGATGCGTAAGTCGCAGACAGTTACAACCACGATGAGGTTTATCGCAGACGCAAAGACTCCCGACGTGGCCAAAAATCTGCAAAAGATAATCAGGAGAATGTTCTTTACCGCTTCATTTAAGAAGGCAATCTTGATCATCCTTGCTGTCAAAGCGCTTATCGTCGGCATATCTATGATCATCTATTTCTGGCCGCAGATTTCTTCAGCATTACATCTAATGCTGGGCGCCTGCGGCCTGGGGGTTGGCCTTATGTATCCGGCAGGAGCGCTGGGCGCAGTGATGGCGGCGGCGTGCGTTCTGGAATGGGAACAGTTATGCCACAAGTCGAATGATGACAAGGGCCCGGGAGGGAACGGTCCTGGGGATTTCAGCGTGGCACTGAGAATACTAAGGGTAAAAATAGACAATGTTATTGCTTTGCATTTAAGGCCGGGCGGGACTTTTGTTAAAATTACAAAGGCTCTAGATGCATTACCGCTGCCGATCGAGGTAAGGTTAATGGGGGAGGAAGAAAAGCCCTGCGGATATGATAATGCATACAGCGCAACGTCGATAGCTCAGATAATGGCTGTAAGTTTTGCCGGCAGGAATTCGGGTATGCCTGTTTATGTTTACTTAAAGAGCCCAGATAAGAAAGAAAGAATAAGGAAGGCCGCGGATATTCTTGGAGGCTGTCTGCGTGGCGATGGACTGAAGTTATGCGAAAAGAGAATAGGTTCTTATACGTATTTTCCTAAAGAGGTTGAGGCTGCGTATTTAGAGAGAGTGGAAGCGCTTGCGGAATTGCAGAGACAAGATCTACAAAATTCTTCGGACCGCTTCCCCTCATCTTTAACGCGGGTGAGGAGTAAGCTTCAGTTTAAGCTGGTTTCCGATCTGGATATAGATCAACAGCAGGAGATGATGCATTTTGCCGCGGTATCAAGATTCTGGAGGCCCGATAACTACGGCGTCTGGTGTGATAAATATGAACCGGATGCGATGGTCGCCTATCTTGACGGAAAACCTGTAGGGATCTGGTCTTTCCTTTGGTGGGGACAGGATATAGCTCCCGGCGAAGTCATGGATAACGGGATATTCGTTGCTAAGGAATTACGGGGATGCCATATAGGAACGGGCTTGCGGGAGGCGCTCTTCGCTTATCTGAAGCGGCGAGGTTACAATGTATTTAAGATAAGGCATGTGAGTCAGGCAAAGGAAGCGCAGAGATTTCATGCTGCTCTTGAATCAATCGAAGGAGTTACAATCGATTACCGTCGGAACGGAAAGATAAAAAATGTAACCATAGATTTAAATTCGTATAAACCAGAAGGGGACGGTTCTCGGCCCTCTAAAACATTGCAGGATGATAAGTTACAATACCAAAATCAAAATTCCCAAGGCGACAATAATATCGCCTCAGATTATTCTTCAGCTGACAAGCAATTAACCGTTGAGCAGGTGCGTAGGTTGCGCGACTTAACTCCGGAAAGACAGGAGCTTGATAGCGAGAAAGATGTAAATTATGCGGTAATAGATCTTATCGCTGCGCTTAAAAAGTGCGGCATAATCGTCGATGAAGCGTTAGTAAGGAACGCTATTTCTGGGTATCGTTTCTACCGCGCATTGATCCCGGGCAGGCAGGTTTTCGCTGGGCAGGAGCTGGGCAAAGAAATCCGCGCTTTTATCGATCCGGATAGAATGGAAATCGTTATTCTGCAGCCAAGAGACCGCTATGTAAGTTATGAAGCCCAGATTGCTTCTCTTGCCCATGAGATCCTTTCCATAACTTTGCGGACTTCGCATGCAACCAACGCCGAAGCAGAAGGGCTGCTTAACAGGGAACGCAATCGTCTTACCCGCAGCGCTAAAAAAGAATTAGATGAGAAGATTTATTCTTGCTGCGCAGGTGCAGTAGTTCCCATTGAAGATTATTGCAGCGCTGGGCTGAGGGATCAAGATAGCCTTAATAAATTTGCTCGCTTGATAACTTTACAATATACCGAAGCCGAGCTTCAGGAAATCGCCTCCAGAGCGGCGGTGTTGCTACAATGCGGAAATTTTCAAAAAGACGTTATCTATGAAATAGAAGGGCTAGCTTCGACATTCGTCTGTATCGCTGATCATTCCGGAGACTTCTGGGTGTTCAGGCACAAGGGTGCTGATGGTAGGCAGTGCGTAGTCCTTGTCTCTAAACCGCTGACAAATTTCGGGGGAGGGATAAGCGGATATATGCATACCGGTTATTCCCAATCCAGGATTTTTGCGGCTATAAATCCCGACGGAAATCGCGCTGATCTGCCCCGGGTCTACGGAGAATATAAGTTTGATATCGAAGGAAGCGCGATCGTTGTCATCATCATGGATATTCTGCCCAAAGGGTTGCCGATGGATAAGGCCCTGGAAGCCGGAATTTTTGCCAGCTGGACATTAAAGCAAAAAGGCAGATTTATCCTTTCTGTTGCCAAGACTATCAGATACATACATCAGAAAAACGTCATCCATTGCGATAT
>CAYGZJ010000030.1:0-10186 GCA_964354335.1 uncultured Planctomycetales bacterium
AAAAATACTCTTCGGGAACGGGTTTGGCTTCTGAAAAACCATACCTACCCGTCGCCTGATTTCAACCGGATCTACTAAACTTCCGGTTATATCAAGGCTATCAAGCATAATGCTCCCAGAGATCCGGGATTGTGACACCATCTCATCCATCCGATTCAAAAGCCGTATAAATGTAGATTTGCCGCAACCTGACGGACCTATTATTGCGGTGACCTGCTTGGTATACACCTCCAAATTTATATTCTTAAGGGCCTGGGTCTTACCGTAAAAGAAATTAATATTCTCTGCCTTGATCTTAACTACATTATCCATAATAACTCCTCTGCCTCTGACGGATCACTATCGCTAATAACGATACAACTAAAACAATTACTAATAAAATTAGGCTACAGCCGTACGCAATAGCACTCTGCTCTTTAGGATGTGCGCCTTCCGTCATAAGGGCGTAAATATGATACGGAAGCGCCATGCACTCTGAAAATACGGATTTAGGATAGCCACGGATGTAAAACGCGGCTGCCGTAAATAATATCGGAGCTGTTTCTCCCGCGACTCTGCCGATACTTAAGATAACTCCAGTGAGGATCCCGGGAAGCGCGGTGGGTAAGACAATTTTTCTGATTGTCTGCCATTTTGTCGCGCCTAATGCCAATGAGGCTTCCCGTATTGAAACAGGCACAGCTACTAGCGCCTCCTGGGCCGAAGAAATGATCAGCGGCAGGACGAGAATGCCAAGCGTCAGGCTTCCGGCAATAATAGATATGCCAAAACCTAATAACTTGACAAACACAGCCAACCCGAACAGTCCAAATACAACTGACGGAACGCCCGCAAGATTATTAATGCTGATACGAAGTATATTAACTACCGCGCCTTTCGGCGAATACTCACATAGGTATATCGCGCAGGCAAGCCCTAAAGGCAAAGAAAATATAATCGCGCCGAGTGTAAGATAAAACGTCCCTACTATTGCCGGAGCAATGCCTCCCTTAGTCATTGCCGCTCTCGGCGCCTGAGTCAGGAACTCCCATGAAATGACTTTTAGACCTTTTGCGGCAATAAGATAGATAATTGCACCGAGAAAGAAAATAGTGGCGGCGATGCATAAGAATAAACAGATAAATCCGATCCTCTGAATAATGTCCTGTCTTTTCATCCTGAAAGCCCCAGCTTGATCCTGAATCTCTTGCTAATGATCTCTGCGACAATATTGAAGACAAAAGTAATTAAAAAAAGTACCAGTGCGATAGCAAAAAGAGCATGATAATGATCGCCTCCGACAGGAGCTTCTCCCATCTCCGCGGCAATTGCTGCAGTCATCGGCCGGACCGGTTCAAAAAAGGACCTCGGGATAACTGCGGCGCCACCGGCAACCATCAAAACAGTCATTGTCTCTCCTATCGCCCGACTCATTCCTAGAATGATAGCCGTAGAAATTCCTGAGCCGGCAGCAGGAATGATTACTTTTGTCAGCGTCTGCCATCTATTTGCGCCGACCGCAAAAGATGCTTCCCTGAAGGATCTTGGCACATAACTTAAGGCATCTTCGGCAAGACTGCATACGGTAGGCGTAGCCATAATACCTAAAATAAAACTAGCGCTGAATGCGCACAATCCTATCGGTATATGTAAAAGGTTTTGGAGATATGGCGCAAGGATCACCATGCCGAAGAATCCGTATACTATCGAGGGGATGCTGGCGAGTATCTCAATAACGGGTTTGAGTATCGAACGCAGGCGAAAGCTCGCCAACTCGTTCAAATACAGAGCGCTTCCCACTCCAAGCGGAACGCAGACAAATAGTGCCCCTAAAGTAACCCACGCAGAAGCAAGGATAAGCGGCAATATGCCGAATTCAGCAGGCGTATAGGTAGGATACCATTTAGTACCGAACAAAAAGTTAAAGACGCTGACTTTTTTGAATATCGGCAGACCTTCCTTAAAAAGTACGATAATAATACCAATCAAAAAAGCAAGTGAAGCAAAGGCTAGAACCGCAAAGATCCACTTATATATTTTCTCTTTAAGCTTTGAGAGTACCATTGTAAGTTTATATTCGCTGAACGCACGGAAAGAGTCGCTAGCTGAAATTTAGCCAACAAACCCTAACCGTGCGCGCGTCAGGATGAATCGGAAACCTTAATGTAGGCTACTTTAAAGCCACAAATCCCTGCTCTTCAGTGATCTTCTGGCCTTCAGGACTCTTCACAAAATCAATAAAACCCTTGGCTGTCCCCTGCGGCGAACCGTTAGTATACATAAAGAGAGGCCTGGAAAACGGATATTTTCCCAACAGCACCGTCTCCTTAGAAGGCATAACGCCATTTACAGTCACTGCCTTAGTTTCTTCGGTAATAAATCCGAGTCCGGCATAGCCTATGGCTCCGGGAGTTCGACTGACGGTGGAAGCTACTGCCTGATTTGACGCCTGCATCACTGCATCCGCACGTACCTTTTCCATGTCCAGAGCAAGTTCTCTGAATGCCTCAAAAGTTCCACTTGAAGTATCGCGTGAAATAACCACTATTTTCTCATTACTTCCACCGATCCCGGACCAGTTTGAAATCTTTCCGGTATAAATATCCTTTATCTGCTGCTTGGTCAAAGCGTTGACCGGATTTGAACTGTTGACGATAACCGCAAGCCCGTCCATTGCCACCACATGAGCCTTGGGATCTACTCCATTTGTGACCGCCTTGTCAACCTCAGTATCCTTAATAGCGCGCGAAGAATCAGCTATATCACATGTCTTATCCAGCAAAGAGGCGATACCTACACCTGAGCCGCCGCCGCGCACAGTGATATTAGCCGCGGGATTCCTGCTCATATATTCTTCGGCTGCTGCCTGCGCAATGGGAAGCACCGTGGTAGAGCCTTCAATTAAGACCCTTTCAGCATAGCAAGTTGCAGCTAATCCCATTATTGCTACGGCTGTAATTACCGTTTTTACTGTGTTTTTCATGAGACTTCCTCCTAAATTTACCCGCTATTACGGGTAGGTAAATTATCCCGAAGCCTGCGTCAAAAATGTCGAAGAGATTTTTGGCGCGCGTAGGCCAGGGATTCTATACCTATATATTTACCATTTCATATTCCAGTCAACCTGCACAACTGAAGCCGGACGGGTCTGTGTGCCTCTATCGCCCGCTGCGACAAATGAACCAGGTAATCTCCAGCCATAGTAGCCATCAATACCTAACCAGGTATTCTTGCTGAGACCAAAATCAAGCTTGACCTCATGAGACCTCATTCCAGTCCTGCCACCATAACGGTCAGAATCCGGCAGAATATCCAAAACAGAATCCTTGCCGAGCATGGCATAATTATATCCAAACTGCCAATCCGCCCATTTTTCTACTTTCTCTACGCCAAACTTTAAACCAGCCATATAGCCGGTGTTCCTATCCGTTACATTCGGAGCAATATTCCTCACGTATTCACCGAACACAGCGAAATACGGAAGGCTCAATCCGATCTTTTTAAACGGCTCTTTAATCGCTATTTCAATAGCCGGAGTTATATTCTTGTAATCCTTAAGCAACAACCCGGCAGCGGCACCCGTTGTATTAGTATTGGTACCTGCGCTACCTGTTAAAGCCTTGTTTTTTGTTCCAGTAAAGCCATAATAGGAAAATGCACCCTTTAAGTTAACGTTAGAATCAAACAGGCTCTGAGTCAATCCGGTCTGAACCGTATACATCACCGGATCTGCGTCATCCGTTGAGTCAGCTGCTGTAGAACCTACTATCAAAACCCCGGTGTTAGCAAAAAGACTGGTCTGAGGGTTTAATTTATAGGTAAACTGCGCTGCGCCTCCTTCAGGGGTAATATCAGTATCCCAAATCAGGTCACCCGGCTCCCACAAAGGATTCTTGAATTTACCTCCGAATAATGTTACCCATGGTTTGGGAGTATATTCTGCGTAGGCATAATCCAACACAATCGACTTCTTGGCAGAGCTGTTACCGAGTGTTATATTGGTTGAACGGGGATCTGTAGTGGTGCCCGTAGAGATACCAACGCCGACTTTAAGCTTATCATTGATCTTGGCTTCTGTGCCCAAACGCAGACGGATTCTTGCTCTCTGCTGGTCGCTTGCCGTTCCTCCAGCCGATAACTTACTATGATCATACTGATAGCGCAGCCTGAAATCACCTTTCATCTTTATTGTCTGCGCCCATGCCGGTAAAGATGAATACTTTCCCTGCGAAATTTCTTTCTTCACCTGTTCCTGTGTTTCGGTTTTGATAGTCTGTGCTTCACCTGCGGATAAAATACCTTTTTCGACCAACTTCGACAGCAGTAAATCAATTTCGCCGGCAAATGAGCTACTTACCCCAAATGCCACTGGAATAAAGAAACTGAGCATTAGTACGCCTAACAACTTTTTCATTCCTTCCCCCTTTTCTTCTGATTAATACGACTCATAAAAAGTTTTCCTTTATGATATTGGCCGCCTTTTGTTTCTAACAAACCATGCACCTCCTTTACTTAGACCTCGCCCCATAATAATGTTATTAAATACAAAAACTCGTTTTGCTTCTTTTTCAATAATCCTATCGAAAACTATCATTATTTTATTAAAAATCATCCGAAATATTTTCTTCATACTCCGCTCCCAATAAGCAAATAATCTTCTTCCTTAATACAAATATGATCGTCTTTTACTTCAGAAGAAAAAATCGGACAAAGTTCATAAAGGCTAAAGCAGTAGTTTTCTCTTTCGAAAAGTGACGGCACCATGAGACCTTCCCTAAAACAGCAGCATATTGCGTATTTGCTTTTTGAACTTAAACATGGACACATCTTTCCTGCCTCCTTTCATCCGACGTCTAGTTTCTTCTATTTCTATTCAAAGTATAATTGTTTGGTATTAAATTTGTCTTAAGCTAAGGTAAAATTAAGGTAAAAACATCTATTTGTTCTTAACTATGAATTCCCGCTCCAAATAGGTGCTGACTTCCCGGATGGTCTCGGTCAAAACGCTCACGCTAAATGGTTTAGTCAAATAACAATCCGCCCCCAGTATATGGGCGTACAATTTGTCCTGATTGGCGATTCTTGCGCTTACTATCATAATAAAGGTATCGAAGGCTTCCTTCTTATCCTTTATCTGCCTGCAGATCTCGAAACCATCAAGTCCGGGTAGCATGATATCCAGGACAACAATATTAAAGTGTTCCTCATCCAATAGCCTCTTCGCTTCCAATCCGTCAAATACCTGGGTGATACTAAAACCTTCCTTTTTTAGATGATAGGCGATAAGCGTGTTTATATCTGATTCGTCCTCAACAACGAGGGCTTTTCTTTTATCCTTCATATTAAGAGCTCCTTTTTAAGCGTACTGCCTGTAGAACGCACCTATGCTCTCCATCTCTTCGTCGATGATAGCATTTATAGAGTCGAGCATCCTGCAGATCAAATTGTAAATTTTTCTTTTCATGGTTAAAGTATAATGGGTAGGCATTAAATCCGCTTCAAGGATGGGTAAAATGTAGGTAAAAAGAAAAGGGCTCACCTTTATAGTGAGCCCTTACTTTAATTAGAGCTATATCGCTAAAGCGCTATTCTCTTCTGATTTCCAGGATTTTGTATTTGAGGGTTCCGGCGGGAATCTTGATTTCGACTATGTCGTTGACTTTATAATTCAGAAGCGCGGCTCCGACAGGAGAGGAAATAGAGATCTTATTCTGGTTATAATCTGCCTCTTCGCCTGATACAAGCATGTACTCAAGCTCTTCGTCGGTATCCATGTCTTTGAGCTTTACGGTTGCTCCGATCAAAACCTCATCTTTTGACATGGCCTCATCATCGAGGATGCGCGCAGTGGCAAGCTTTTCCTCAAGTTCGGCGATGCGCTTCTCATTTAGGCCCTGCGCGTCTTTTGCGGCGTCATATTCGGCATTCTCGGAGATATCACCGTGCGAACGCGCTTCTCCCACTGCCTTTGAAAGCTGGCGTCGCTTGGTTGTCTTTAAATACTCCAAGTCCTCCATCAGCTTCTGATGGCCTTTTTTTGTCAGATATATTTCGCCCATTATTTCTCCTTGCGCAGGAAGCGCAACACTGGCTTATCCGTCCCACAAGGGACGCACTTAGCAATCCTTTATGCTAAGGTGCTATAAAGCCAGGTGTATTCATTTAGGGATAGTAAACCAGAACTTGGAACCTAACCCCTCAACGCTCTCAACCCCCACGATTCCTCCATGAAGTTCGACGATATGCTTTACTATTGAAAGCCCAAGACCCGTGCCTCCCAGCTCGCGCGAACGTGCCTTATCTACCCGGTAAAAACGTTCAAAAATCCGCGGGATATCTTTAGCAGGGATACCTAAACCCGAATCCTCCACGTATATCCTAATCTTATCATCAGTGTAATCAGAGTATATCTTAACACTTCCATTTTCCTTATTGAATTTTAATGCGTTGTCCAGCAGATTAGTCACGATCTGCTCTACCCTGTTACGGTCAGCTCTTATAATTAAATCCGACGGCAACTCGTTTCTGATCTCAATATTCTTCTTCTTGATCTGGGAGGAAAAACCATCTATTGCTTCCCTGGCCAGCTGCGTAAGGCTAAAGTCTTCAATCTTTAGCGTTATCTCATTTGATTCTATGGAAGACAGTTCCAATAGGTCGTTAATCAGGTTATTCAGCCTATCAGAGTGAACCTGGATTATCTTAAGAAACTGCCGGCTATTCTCTTTATCTTCAAACGCGCCCTCAAGCAATGTCTCGACAAATCCTTTTATCGAGGTAAGCGGGGTTTTGAGCTCATGAGATACATTTGCCACGAAATCCCGGCGCATAGTTTCTAGTTTCCTTATTTCGGTTATATCATGCACCACTACAAGGCAACCGGTCACGGCATTTCTTTCAAAGACAGGCGTGGCATTTACCTGAAAAATCTTTTGCACCGGCCAGATAAGACTGAGCTCCTGTGATAGCGGCCTGCCGGTTTTTAATACTTGATTGATGATCTCTGAAAGGTCGTTATTACGCAGCGCCTCCAGAAATAATTTACCCTGTGCATCCGCCCTGGTAACTCTGAAAATCTTTTCAATGGTAGGATTTACAGAGACTATCCGGCCATGCTTATCAAGAACAATCACCCCTTCAATCATGCTGTTAAGAATAGCGCTTAGGTGCTGGTTTTGCCAGGTCACCTCCCTGATTTTGTCTTCGATGTCATGGGCCATCGAATTCAATGTAGAGGCAAGTTCTCCGACTTCATCTGGTGAGCTCAACTCTATCCTGCGACTAAAATCACCTTTTGAAAAACTACGCGAAACCTGAATAATCCTGTTTATCGGACGGGATATCAGACGGGATACTACCCAGGCAAACATTAATGCCAGGAATAAAGCAAAAATCGTTCCGATAAAGATCGTTTTTCTGACTGCAAAAAGCGTTCTCTGGATGCTTACTAAAGGCAAAGCAAGGCGCAGAGCTGCGATTACCCCTGATCTATCCTTAAGCGGGACAGCGACATAAAGCATATCGACTTTAAGGGTTTCTGAATACCGCATGTCACAACCAGCCCGGTTCGATAAAGCTGCCTTTATTTCAGGCCTGTAAAGATGGTTCTCCATCTTTAAGACCTGCTGGTGAGTCTCCCGGGAATCTGCCAGGACTACCCCCTGATTATCAACCACGGTTATGCGGCAATTAGCCCTGGCTGCCAGTTCTTCGGCTAAGGCCTGAAGATAAACGAAATCACCTTGTTTTAATTTATCTATATCAACCTGTTTTTCAATTAGAGAGACTTGACTAAAAAGCGAAGATCTGATCTCATTAAGGGAAAGTTCTTCAAGGCAACGGTCTAGAAACAATGCCACTAAACCAAAAGATATACAGACAACTAATAAATAAGAAAGGATGAGCTTTACTCTAAAGCTTTTACTTGTCAGCATGGTTATGACTTAGTCTTCTTCTGTTTCAAATCTGTAACCGTAATTCTTTACCGTGACAATATACTTTGCCACTGACTTTAATTTCTTGCGTAGCGACCTTATGTGAACATCAACGGTTCTAGTCTGTATTTCAATAGCATGGTCATATCCCCAGATCGTATCCAAAAGATAATCGCGCGAAAGCATTCTGCCTTTTGCCTTTATCAATGTCTTAAGAAGCTCGAATTCTTTTGCCGTAAGCGCTACCGGCTTATCCTTTACCCGGACCTCGATCTTTGAGAAATCAATACTTAGATCGCCAATTTTCAAAGCTTCGGGAAGCTTTTCTTTTTCCTGGGCCCGGCGTAAAACCGCCTTAACTCTAGCAAGTAATTCTCTTACGCTAAAAGGCTTGGTCACATAATCATCTGCCCCAAGCTCAAGGCCAACCACCTTATCCGACTCCTGGCTTTTGGCTGTAACCATGATCACGGGGATACCTGCGGTCTTGGATTCCTTCTTAAGCTGCTTGCATACTTCTAGCCCGTCGATTCCCGGCAGCATCAGGTCTAGAAGAATCAGGTCCGGCCGGTCCGAATGTGCCGCCTCGATTGCATCCTCTCCGTCACGGGCGGAAATAGTCCGATACCCCTCTTTTTTTAAGTTATAATCGACCATTTTGCTTATATCTTTATCATCTTCGACGATAAGAATCTTTTCTTTCATGATCCATCCCCTTTTAAAACGAACCTAACGAAATGAACAAACCTAACGATTTTAACGCTCTTTCCCCTTACACACATTCACGCAGACTCCGCAGATATACTGATCCACCAGCTTTTGCTTCTGAAATTCCTTTAATTTCTCAAAGCACTTCAGATGGTCAAATTCTGCTGGGAACTCTTTTATCGCCTGCGCCGGACATATTCTAACACAAAGCCGGCAAGCGCCGCAATTGTCTTTTAAGGGCTTATCCGCCTTAAGCGGCATATCGGTGAGTATCGTGGCAAGGCGGAACTGACTGCCGATTTTCTTATTGACTAGCAGATTATTCCTGCCGATCCAACCCAAGCCTGCCAGAACACCTAATCGTTTGTGCGAAAGGTGCGCGGTCTGATTTTCCCAGTCTAAAATGATAGAGGCTGGGATAGGCAGTGCCCGGAATCCTTTTCTTTGGATATAATTACATATTTTAAGGGAAGTCTGGTCGAGAAAGGCGTTGACAGTACGATAGTGATGAAAATAAAGTTTTGTCGGAACGCTTGAGATCTCATCTAAAACGCTTGCGGAAAGCCTGACCCCCAGACAAACAGCTTTATTTAGATTTTGCAATACTTTAGGGGAAAGCTGGATATCTTTCTTTATCAGCCGAATATCCGCGACCCCGAACAGGTCAATGTCGAGATTTTGGCAGTATTTTTTTAAGCCCTTAGAGTTACTTGTGAATTGGTGTCCCGACGCTCGCTTTCGCTCGGTCGGGATCCCGACTTTACGTCGGGAACTTGGTGACTTGGTGACTTTTTTCATTTTCCGACTTTCTCAAATAAACCATCAGAATCGATATGGCTGCGGGAGTCACCCCGGAGATGCGGGATGCCTGACCGAGGTTTATGGGCTTAAATTTATGCAGCTTCTCCAGGATCTCCCGGGAAAGACTGGAGACCTTAGCGTAATCTAAATCATCAGGCAGCCGGATTTTCTCCAGATTCTTGAAGCGCTCAACGTCTTTAAGCTGACGCTGTATGAATCCAGCATATTTTACCTCGATTTCAACCTGGCGCAAAGAACTTTCGGGCATATTAAAGCTGACCGAAGTAATTTTTTTAAGATTTACGATATTTATCTGCGGCCGCTTCAAGAGCTCTTCCAGATTAGTATCTTTGGATAATGGTGATGAACCCAGCCGCGCTAACTCTTCATTAATCTTATTAGATGGTTTAAGGCGAGTATTCCTTAATAATGAAGCTGCCTCCTTTACCCCTTCGGCCTTTTCTTCTATTTTCTTATAATCATGCCTGCTTAAAAGCCCAAGTTCACATCCGATTTTGCTTAAACGCATATCCGCGTTATCCTCGCGCAAGATCAAACGGTATTCTACCCGGGAAGTAAACATCCGATACGGCTCATTTGTCCCTTTAGTAGTCAGATCATCAACAAGCACTCCGATATAGCTAGTAGCCCTATCTAAAATCAAAGGCTCTTGATTTTTTATGCGCAATACAGCATTTATCCCCGCCAGTAAGCCTTGCGCTGCCGCCTCTTCATAACCTGTAGTGCCATTGATCTGTCCGGCC
>CAYGZJ010000031.1:0-10048 GCA_964354335.1 uncultured Planctomycetales bacterium
AGCCAAAAAGAAGAAGGCAGTGTTTTTGATCGCTTCGACCTCTGAGGTTTACGGAGATCCTCTTGTACATCCGCAGCCGGAGACCTACTGGGGAAATGTCAACCCAATAGGGGTGCGCGGTTGCTATGATGAATCCAAGCGCTTTGGGGAAGCGATCACTATGGCCTACCGCAGGGTGCATAAGATGGATACAAAAATCATCCGCATATTTAATACTTACGGCCCGCGCATGCGCATAAAAGACGGAAGGGTGGTGCCGAATTTCATTTATCAGGCATTGCATCGACAGCCGCTTACTGTTTACGGAAAAGGACTGCAGACCAGAAGCTTTTGCTATGTCGATGATCTGGTTGAGGGGATATTCAGGGTGATGCTTTCGGATTTAAATGACCCGGTTAATCTGGGCAACCCCAAGGAATTCACCATTATGCAGCTTGCGAAGTTAGTGCTTAAGCTTACCGGCGCAAAAAGCAAGGTAGTTTATAAGCCTCTGCCGCAGGATGACCCGCGTCAGCGCCAGCCTAATATCGCTAAGGCAAAAAAGGCCCTTTCCTGGGAGCCGAAAGTAGAGCTTGAGGCGGGTTTGCGCAAGACCATTGAATGGTTCTCGGAAAACATCGATTAATCGTATCTTCCTGATTTATTGAGACTTAGGTAAAAAGAAAGCCCTTTCCTTGACGAAGGGCTGTTTATATGTTATACTTCAGTGATTTTGCCCGGAGTACAATAATCTTATGACAACAGAAATCATAAAAGAGTTCAATTGGATAGATATTTTCATTGTAATCATAATATTTAGAACTGGTTACATTGCTCTTAAAAAAGGGATCCAGATTGAAGCGTTTAAGTTTTTGGGCACCGTTCTTGCTGTCTATCTTTCCCTGCATTACTATATCATCGCGGCGGATTTCCTGCGCCAAAACCCAATAGCGCAAAAGCTTCCCAAGGAATTCCTGGATCTTGTTTCGTTTGTGTCTTTAGCGGTAATAGGCTACGTAATATTCCTACTCTTACGTAATATTTTCGAGCAGTTTATGAAAGGCCAGGCAGTCACCAATTTCTATAAATGGGCTGGCCTTTTTTGCGGATTAATGCGCGGATACCTGCTTTGCGGCCTTATTATTTTTATCTTTGCCTTATCCGGAGTCGGATATTTGTTAAACAGCGCCAAGCATTCTTACTTAGGTAAACAAATCTTCAGCGTAGCGCCCCACACATATGATCTGATCCGGAATACCGTTACCTCAAAAATATTTACTGCCGAGAAGTATAATCAGGCGGTAACCGAAGTGCAGAGTAACTTCACGAAGTAGTCAGTAAAATATTTATCCTTTATGAACCTATCCCAATTTTATAATCATGTTGTCAGACTCGGCGTTGATCGCGATCCGCGCCCGGATAAAAAAAAGATCAGCGCTTTTGAGGATAGCACGATATTGCACGGAAGCCCGGACACGACGGTAAAAAGAATCCTGCTTGGTATTGATATTGATGCTGCGGAGCTTCTGCTTGCTGATCGCATCCGTTCCCGGCAGGGACTGGACCTGGTTATTTCGCATCATCCGGAAGGCCGCGCTTTCGCGCGGTTGCATGAGGTCATGCAGCTGCAGGTGGATGTGCTTAAAAAATCCGGAGTTGATGAAACTGTCGCCAGAAAGCTTTTAGAGGAGCGCATGTGGGAGGTGCAGCGCAGGATCATGTCCGCGAATCATACCCGGGCAGTTGATGCCGCCAGGCTCCTGGACATGCCTTTTATGTGCATGCATACCCCGGCGGATAACCATGTCTACGCTTTTATCACAAACTTAATGCAGCAGGAAAAACCAAAGACCGTCTCGGATATTATCGACATTCTTTTGCGTATTCCGGAATATAAATCCGCGGCTAAGATCAACGCCGGGCCGAGCATAATCGTTGGTAACCCTCACCGCCGTGCCGGAAAGATCCTGGTTGATATGACTGGCGGAACCGGGGGCTCGAAAGACGTATTTGATAAGCTCTACAAAGCAAAAGTCAGGACCCTTATCTGCATGCATCTTGGCGATGAGCATTTTAAGAAAGTCAAGGATGCCAATCTAAATGTGGTGATCGCCGGCCATATCTCAAGCGACAGCTTAGGCCTTAACCTTCTTTTAGACAGGATCGAGAAAGAAGCAAAAGAGAAGTTCGAGGTCATCGGTTGTTCAGGTTTCCAGCGCGTCAACAGAAAGTGGAGCCCCTCGACCTAAAGGCTGAGGCTCCCTCCCTTTCGCGGAAAGCGAACACCATTCCATCCGCTAGGAATGGGTGCGAAGCAGAAACAATTCTTTGCGTAAGACTTATCACTGGTTTAAAGTCTGGGGGTTTCTGCGCAAGGGACTAAACTCTTTTTAAATTAAATGCCAGCCCGTATTCCAGAGAATATTTTAGAGGATATTTTAAGCCGGGTGGATATTGTCGAGGTCATTTCCGGCTATCTGCCGCTAAAGAAGGCAGGACGTAATTTCAAGGCAAATTGCCCTTTCCACCATGAAAAGACTCCATCTTTCATGGTTTCTCCCGATAAACAGATATTTCACTGTTTCGGCTGCAGTGAGTCCGGTAATGCCTTCAAGTTTTTGATGCGCTATGAGCGCATGGAATTCCCTGAGGCAGTTGAGATGTTGGCTAAAAAGGCCGGCGTTATACTACCGGAAACCCCCCGCGAAGATAGCGGCGCAGCAAATCTTGTAACGCAGCTTTTTAAGATAAACGAAATAGCCGCTAATTTCTACGCAAATAATTTAGTTAGCCCGGAAGCGCAAAAGGCAAAGCAATACCTGCTAAAACGCGGGATAAGCGAAGAGGTGATTAAGGCGCTGAAGGTCGGTTTTGCCCCGGATAAGTGGGATGCCTTGCTTAATCACCTGCGCTCCAAGCAGGTGCCGCTTTCCCTGATCGAGAAGGCCGGGCTTATTCTTCCTAAAGAATCAGGCGGATACTACGATAGATTCAGAAACCGCATTGTCTTTCCGATTTTTGATATTAAGTCTCGGCCGCTTGGTTTCGGCGCCCGCGTCCTGGATGAGACGCTACCTAAATATATAAATTCTCCTGAAACCTATATTTACACAAAGGGTAAGAATCTCTATGGCCTGCATCTGGCAAAGGAAGCCCTGCGGGAGAAGGATTTTGTGATGATAGTGGAAGGTTACCTGGATTTTATCCTGCCCTATCAGTACGGTTTTAAGAATACTATCGCATCATTAGGCACCGCGCTTACCATTGACCAGGTAAGGCTTATTAAGCGCTATACCCATAATGTCGTAATGGTCTATGACGCAGACAACGCCGGAGAATTGGCTACCCTGCGCAGCCTCGATATGTTTATTGAGGAGGAAATGCAGGTCAAGGTAGTTTCTTTGCCTAAAGGCTATGATCCGGATACTTTTGTGCGTAAGTTCGGAGCAGAGGAATTCGCGAAGAAACTGGAAACCGCATCGACATTGTATGAGTATAAGCTTGAGCTTTTGAAAAAACGTTTTAATTCCGGACAGATCGAAGATAAGGCCAAGATCGCGCATCAGATGCTGGAGAGTATCAGTAAGTTTAAGAGCGCTGTCTTAAAATCAGAATATCTGAAGCGCCTAAGCCGGGAGCTGGATATTGAAGAGGATGCTTTGCATCAGGAGACAAAGAAGATATCGCCGCTCAAACATTTTGCCGCTGGGGCACAGCTGCAATCCAAAAAGCCGGTGCATATAAATCCTACGGAAAAAATGCTTATTCGTCTTATGCTTGAGGAGAATTCCTGTATTGAACGGATACGTCAGAATCTGGAGCCGGCTGATTTTCAGGACGAGCGCGCCTGCCGGATCGTTTCGATTATGTTTGATCTTGCGCAACAAGGCAGGAATGTCGAGCCTCGCCTATTGATGCATCAACTGGGGGAGGACGAGGTCTCGCAGGTCGTCTGCGAGTCGATGTTTACCGAAGACCTGCCGATTCAAAACCGGGAAAAACTGATGAACGATTGTATCCAGCGCTTAAAAAGCGAAAAGATACGCCTGCGCAGGCAGCATTTGCACGATGAGATAAAGACCGCACAGCATTTAGGGGACGAAGACCGCCTGCATCGTCTGATGCATGAGTTTCACGATCTGATCAAGAAAGGATAAAGGCGAATGAAGAAAATCGAAGAAGCGAAGAAGGAAATGGAGAAGATTATCAGCCTGGGTAAGCAAAAAGGTTATCTTACCTATGACGAGGTTAACGAACTTTTGCCTGAAGACCTCTCGTCTTCTGCAGAGATCGACCGTCTTTTCGAGATCTTAGGAAATGAAGATATCCAGCTTGTCGACGCCGATGATGAGCGGGTTATTGAAAAACAGCAGCAGGAACAGCTGAAAGAGGATTTGATGCATGAGCAGGTCAAGGCGGAAGAGAGGTTCTTGCCTTTAGATGATCCTGTCAAGATGTATCTGAAGCAGATGGGTTCTATTTCGCTGCTTTCCCGGGAAAATGAGATTGAGTTAGCCAAGAAAATCGAAGAAGCGGAAGAGCGGTTTAAGCGCTCGGCACTGGCCAGCAAATTGATCCGTAATGAAGTGGTCAAGGTGGCGCAGGATATTCTTGACGGAAACCTTAACCCGGAAGAGGTCGTTAAGGAGGATGTCAAGGCCAAGAAGGTAAACGTCAACGGTAAGATCCGCCGCCTGCTTAAGCGCTTGAGATCTTCGCGCAGCGAAACCAACATGACCAATACTTTACTGCAGCTTAACTTTACCACTTCAGTGATCGAAGTCGCGGTACGAAAGCTAAACCGGCTGGTCAGGGAGATGGATCATTTACAGCGCAGCGCCGGCAAAGGGAAAAACCTGAAGAAAAAGGTTCTTTTGCGCCAACTTGGTGAGCCGTATAAGAAAATCAAGGAAAAAATCAAGTTCATCAAGTCTATGCACCTTAGGTTTAGCCGCACAAAGAAGCGGCTTGTTGAGGCGAATCTGCGCCTGGTGGTCAGTATCGCAAAGAAATACACAAACAGAGGCCTGTCGTTCCTGGACCTGATCCAAGAGGGTAATATCGGCCTTATGCGCGCGGTGGAAAAGTTTGAGTATAAGCGAGGGTACAAGTTTTCCACCTACG
Source organism: uncultured Planctomycetales bacterium (assembly GCA_964354335.1). Taxonomy (GTDB): domain Bacteria; phylum Omnitrophota; class Gorgyraeia; order Gygaellales; family Profunditerraquicolaceae; genus JAPLLR01. Next base: position 5,104 of record CAYGZJ010000031.1, read on the forward strand.
CGACCTGGTGGATACGTCAGGCTATCACCCGCTCAATCGCTGATCAGGCGCGCACTATCCGCATCCCGGTGCATATGACCGAGACTATCAATAAGATCATCCGGTTTTCGCGTATCTTCGTCCAGAAAAACGGACGCGAGCCCACACCTGAAGAGATAGCTTATAAGATGCGGCTGCCGCAGGAAAAGGTGAAGTCAATATTAAAGATCGCACAGGAGCCTATTTCGCTTCAGATGCCCATCGGAGATGAGGGGGATACGCATTTCGGAGACTTTATTCAGGATAAAAAAGCGGTTTCCCCGGCTAATGAAACCGTACGTTCAATGCTTAAAGAAGAAATGAACACAGCCTTAAGCACCCTTACCGAACGGGAAAAAAAGATTTTGATACTGCGTTTCGGTATACTTGACGGTTCGCCGCGGACCCTCGAAGAGGTAGGAAATGTCTTTAAGGTAACGCGCGAGAGGGTCAGGCAGATCGAGGCAAAGGCGCTTAAAAAATTGCGTCACCCCACACGCTCACGCAGGTTGCGTTCTTTTCTCGATATGACATTGGCGCACCAGAGAGAATATTAGGCCTGTTCAGCAGGTAATAACCCACAGTAACTGGATAGTATTCAAGGATTAAGGGTAAGGGCAGTCATCTTCATTGTGACTGCCTTTATTCATCAAAACTATGGAAGAAAAGACAAAAAAAATAAGCCAAACTTTAACGCAGGAACAATTGCGTTTGATCCACGGCCAAAGCAAAGCCATACTTAACAGCATTCCAGATATCGCATGGCTTAAGGACAAGGATAGCCGGTTCATTGTTGTAAATGAGGCTTTTGGCAAGGCTTGTGGATTAAAGCCTGAAGAGTTGACGGGCAAAACAGATCTAGATATTTGGCCGAGGGATCTTGCCGAACGTTACCGTGCAGACGACCAGGAAGTTATGCGTAATAAGCAGCGAAAGCGGGTTGAGGAGCCCTTGGCTGACAAAAAAGGAAAGATACAGTGGATAGAGACCATTAAAACACCCATCTTTAACGAGCAGGGAGATATTATCGGGACTAGCGGTATCGCCCGTGATATTACCGAGCGCAAGATGATCGAAGGAAGGCTTAAAGATACGCACGGGGAACTGGAGATCCGTGTCAAGGTAAGAACAGCGGAATTGACTAAAGCAAATGAAGACCTGCTTAGAGAAAATATCGAACGCAAGCGCATTGAAGACCTGCTTAAGGAGAGTGAGGCCAGATATCGCTGTATTGTCGAGGACCAGACAGAGTTGATTTGCAGGTTTTTGTCAAACGGGATAATATCCTTTGTCAACGAATCTTACTGCCGTTATTTCGGCAAGAAGAAAGAAGACCTGATCGGAAAGACTTTTATGCCGCTTATCCCGCCAGATGACCGCAAGAAAGTTGAGGAGAATCTCCGGTCGCTTAGCGTTGATAACCCGGTTATGACCCACGAGCATCGCGTAATCTCTCCCGGTGGAGCTATCCGCTGGCAACAATGGACAAATCACGCAATATTTGATTCGGCAGGTAATCTTGTTGAGCTGCAGGCAGTCGGCCGCGATATAACCGACCGTAAGGGCGCGGAAGAAACTCTTCGGGAAAAAGAACGATTTCTCCATAGTGTTTTTGCCAGTATTCAAGACGGAATAAGCATTCTGGATAAGGATATGAATATTGTGCGGGTGAATGCGACAATGGAAAGTTGGTATGCGCATAGCATGCCTCTGGTTGGCAGAAAATGTTATGTGGCATACCATTCCAGGAATAAGCCCTGCGATGTCTGTCCGACGCGGGAAACGATTAAGTCCGGAAAGGCCGCGTACGAGATAGTCCCTAAGCGCGGTGGCGACGGAGAAATCAACGGGTGGCTGGATCTTTTCAGTTTCCCTCTTTTTGATCAGGACACCGGGGAACTCAAAGGCGCGATTGAATATGTGCGCGACATAAGTGGTAGGATAAAAGCAGAACAGGAACGGGAGGAGTTGAATAAGGAACTTGACCTTACCAATAAGCGCCTGAAACAGATCGCGCTTTTGGATTCACAGACAGGGTTGTATAATCACCGTTATCTTGATAAGGTTATCGAGGCGGAATTCCATCGTGCCAAACGATACGCAAATTCTCTGGCAGTGATTATGCTGGATATCGATTATTTTAAATCGATAAACGATGTGTACGGATTTGATTTCGGAGATCTGATCATCAAGCAGTTCAGTAAGCAGCTTAAGCGGATAGTCCGCAAGTATGATGTGGTTATCCGTTTCGGAGGAGAGGAATTTATTATCCTTTCTCCCGGAAGCGGCAGGCCCGAGGCAGTTAACCTGGCGCAGCGGATCCTGGATGCGCTTTGCCTTTACACCTTTGGCGATAAAAAGCATAAAGTAAAGCTTAAGTTAAGTTTGGCCGCGGTGGCTTTTCCCGAAGACAAAATTTCCAAAGGCATGGATCTGATAAATCTGGCCGATAAAATTATCAATAAGGCCAAGGAATTCGGCGGTAATCGCGTCTATTCTTCGCTTGATATCAAAAAAGGATCAGAACTAAAAAAGGCGGTTGTGACTGATGTGAAGCTTTTGAAGGGCAAAATCGATAGGCTTACCAAAAAAGCGAACCAAAGCCTGGTTGAGGCAATTTTTGCTTTTGCCAAGACCATTGAGCTAAAAGATCACTATACGGGAGAGCATGTAGAAAGCACTGTACGATATGCTACGGATATCGCCCGGGCTTTAAACCTGGCGAAGGAAGAGATCGAGCTGGTTAAGCAGGCAGCGATGTTGCATGATTTGGGAAAGATCGGAATCAGCGAGAACATCCTTTTGAAGAAGTCAAAGCTGACCAAAAAAGAGTATAATGAAATAAAAAGGCATCCGCAGATAGGGGCTGATATTATCAGGCCCATACAGTATCTTCGCGGCATAATCCCGTACATATTTTATCATCATGAGCGCTGGGACGGCAAGGGCTATCCTAGCGGGATAAAGGGCGATGAGATCCCGATCGGCGCGCGGATTATTGCCATCGCGGATGTGTTCCAGGCGCTTACCAGTGACAGGCCCTACCGTAAGGCCTATTCTTACGAGACCGCGGTTAAGATTATGAAGAGCGGCGCGGGCACCCAATTTGACCCTAAAATCGTGGATGTTTTCCTAAAACTCCTTCAGAGATAAAAACAGGATAAGAGCCTGCCTTAGCGGAAACTTTCACTAAATTTTAACTTGCCAAGCATCCTAAATAATAGTATTATATAAAGTTACGTATATTGACCAATAAAAGATCTATGGTTCGACAGGCTAGCTATTTGCCGGCGTCAACCTGCTAATTTTGGGGCCCATAGCTCAGCGGTAGAGCAGGTGACTCATAATCACTTGGTCGGAGGTTCGAACCCTTCTGGGCCCAGGGTATTGGGGCGCATAGCTCAGTTGGTTAGAGCGCCACATTCACATTGTGGAAGTCATAGGTTCAAGTCCTATTGCGCCCAAATAAAAAAGGCGAAAAGGTCCTCCCGCCAAGCGATTTATTGTAGGGCGGGATCCCGCCTGTTGAAATTAAAATTGTCGAGGCGAGAAAGTCCTATTGCGCCCAATTTTTAAGAAAGCGAGAATACAGTGCAGTCAGTAGATTTAAAGCAACAACTAAGTAATCTGATAAAGCTGCAGGTTATCGATAGCGAGATTTATGCTTTAAATGCTGAAAAGGAGGCAAAGCCAGCCCAGATTAAATTATTGCAGGATGCTTTTGAGGAAAAAAAACAAGGGTTGGCAAGGATAGAGAAACAGTTATTGGATCTGCAGAAACAAAGAAAAGACAAGGAGCTGGAGTTGGCCTCTAGAGAAGAGGGTATCAAGAAATTGCAGACCCAGCTTTATACGCTTAAGACCAATAAGGAGTATCAGGCGATGCTGCAACAGATTCAGGATGCCAAAGCTGACGGATCTGTTATAGAAGATAAGATCCTCGAGTTGTTTGATGTAGCGGACAAGTTAAAAATTCAGACTGAGGAAGAGAAAAAGAAGGTTGCCGAGGAAGAAAAAGTATTTCAGGCACAGAAAAAATCAGTGGATGAGCGCATAAAAGTAATCGATGATCGATTCGCGCAACTCGAAACTCAGCGAAAACAGCTGGTCCCGGATATTGATCAGAAGATCATGGTCCAGTATGACCGTATCCTGCAAAACCGTGACGGACTGGCTATCGTCACAGTTAAAAACAACTCCTGTTTGGGTTGCAACATGTTTGTTCCTCCGCAGGTGATCAATCTTATCAAGATGTATGATCGGATCATTACCTGTGAGATCTGCAATAGGATGTTATATATTGAGAATGACACACCTTGATATTTACATAGACGGTGCATCAAAAGGAAACCCCGGGCCAAGCGGGATCGGAGTTGTGATCTGTCGTAACGGCGAGACGATCAAGAATATCTCTAGCTATATCGGAGAGGGCACCAATAATGTCGCTGAGTATACTGCATTCCTTTTTGCCTTGCAGGAGGCGCTTAAATTAAAAGCTCAGACTATAAAAATCAACACCGATAGCCAGCTTCTTTACAGGCAGATCAAGGGGGTGTATAAAGTAAAACATCCCAATATCATCGGATTATTCAATCAGGCAAGACATCTTATTGCTGGTTTTAAAGAGATCTCCATCCACAATATCCCGCGCGAGCAGAACCGCGGAGCGGATAAGTTGGCGAATAAGGCAGTAAAGGATCATCATAAAAAGACAGGTTCTTTGACAGTAAAAAGTGCCCATACATGCGGGCATTGTTCTGTAGGTTAATAGTTTTTCGGAGTAAGGGGAACGTGGCTGCCCCGCTTATCGCGGGGAGGAAAGTCCGGGCTCCAGAGGATAGCGCGCTCTGTAATCCAGAGTGGCTTTACATTCGCATGTAAAGCCAAGGAAAGTGCCACAGAAAATATACCGCCTCAGTATCATGAG
>CAYGZJ010000032.1:0-9785 GCA_964354335.1 uncultured Planctomycetales bacterium
AAGCTTTTCGACCAATTAACAAAGAATCTAAAATTCACTGACGAGGAAATAAAACAGGAATACCGCAAGTTAAGCGAAGAGGTAAGCCTTTATTATCTGGCTGCCGTTCCTGCGGATTACGCAAAAAATATCCAGCCTACAGAGCAGGAGATCAAAGATTATTATGCCAAATATTCACCCTCATTTAAACAGCCTCCCTCTTTTAATCTTCTCTACATCAGCGTAGATTCGGAAGACAAAATAAAGAGTGTCCTGGCCAAGATCAAACAGAAAATCGATCTTGAAAAAATAGCCAAAGATTTGGGTATCAGCGTCACTGAATCAGGATTATTTCCGCAGGAAGGCCCTATCCCGGGATTCGGATGGTCACAGCAGATACTGGATATGATCTCAAAACTTAAGGTCAGACAATACTCTAACCCGATATACGCCGAGAAAAAATACTATATCTTAAAACTAAAGGATAAGAAAGATTCCTATGCGCCGGAACTGGCCCAGATAAAAGATAAGGTCAGAGAAACGATAATCAAAGAGCGGTCAGCTTTATTGGCAAAGGGAAAAACCCAGGAATGCCTAGCTAAATTAAAAGACCCGGCGGCAAACCCTAAATCTATGGATTTTAAGAAAATCGCGCCGGAGTTCGGCATGCGCTCGGACGTAACCGCTGCTTTCAAATACGGCAGCTACATCGAGGGGATCGGAACATCGGATGATTTCTGGATGACAACAAGAGATTTAGAGGTTGGACAGTTAAGCCGGATGATCGCGATGCCTTCGGGTTTCTATATCGTGAAAGTAAAGTCGCGCGTTAATCCGGATGAGAAGAAATTTGCCAGCGATAAAGAAAAAATCACCCTGTCAATCATACTGGCAAAAAAACAGGAATTCTTCGTAAAGTACCTGGAAGACCTAAAGAAAAAGGCGCTGCAGTAATCTGCCGCGCCTTTATTCTTTTCTAGTATTTTTCCTACCCTATCAGCTTACCTTGATCGAGTTGACCGGACACTGCTCAGCTACTTCCGCAAGATTATGCTGCGAGCAAATCTGTGCTTTCACGTGAGCTATTCCGTCACCCTGCACCTCAAATACCTCAGGGCATGACTGTTCGCACAAGCCGCATCCGACACAAGTTGAAACATCAACCGTTACTTTACTCATCACTTCCTCCTATTACCTTTCCAACAGATTCTCAAACATCTCCTCGTGCGTTACTTCCTCGGAGAGAATGTGCGTTACCAGCTGATAGGTGACGTTATCCTTGCCAAATGTCTTCTTGGCGATCTTGTTATAGACTTCAATAGCACCGGCCTCGGCCTCAGTGACAATGCGGATGATCCGATTGATGTCCGCGGTGTTCTTCGGCGGCATCAGATACGGCGCATTGGCGCCCTTCTCAAGATCCATCGGATTGGCAATCGGGGCATCTCCGAGCTTGGTGATAAGATCGGCTAATTCCCCGGCGTGCTCCAGCTCATCCTTAGCTACCTTTTCCAGCATTTCCTTCATGTCTTCATAAGCCCTGCCTGAGACGGTCTGCGCCATATACCAATAAAGGTAAAATGCCAACCACTCATCCGCATACGCCTTCTGCAGGTCTTTGACTAAATCCTTAAGACTTAGGTCTGCAATTGCCCTTGCCTGTTTTCCCATAAGTACCTCCCCCTTCGATTCGCCTGGCTCTCTCAAAAAACTTCCAACTGAAGCCCTGATTAAGCCGAAGCACTCTTTACTGAGTCTGCTGCTTGAGTTTCCGCTTTTAAACCGTACTTCTTTATATTGTTATCGGCTATTTCCTGGATTTTCTTAAGTTCCTCGGGATTATTCAACAAATGCTTGAATCGCCCCTGAGGTTTAAGATATTCCTGAACCGGCTTCGGAACGATCTGTCGCTTAGTAGCCAAAACACCGTTCTCATATTCAATCAAAGGATACAAGCCGGTTTCTACTGCAAGCTTAGCAACCTGTATTGTTAAGTTAGTCTCATGCCTCCACCCTAACGGGCAAGGCACATGGATCTGTAAATATTTAGGGCCTTTTATGGATAATGCTTTCTTAACTTTGCGCTGAATATCCTGAGGAAAGGCTGCGGATGCCGTTGCCACATACGGGATCCCGTGGGCATTAGCGATCTCGGGCATAGGTTTTTTCTGGCGCAGGTTTCCGGTTGATTTCTCCCCGGCAGGGCTTGTGCTAGTATTGGTATCAAAAGGCGTCAGGCCGCTGCGCTGCACGCCGGTGTTCATGTATGCTTCGTTATCATAACAGACGTAGAGAATATCGTGGCCGCGCTCAAACATGCCGGAGAGCGCCTGCAAGCCGATATCTGCGGAGCTGCCGTCGCCTCCCTGCGCGATGACATTAACCGAATCTTTCTTACCCTGATACTTAAGGGCAGCCTCAACGCCTGAAGCCACTGCCGCTGCATTTTCAAACAAGGAGTGGATCCAGGGAACTGACCATGCTGACTCCGGGTATTTAGTGGAAAAAACCTCCAGACACCCTGTGTTATTTACGACAATAGTATTCGGACCGGCAGCGTCAATCACCAGCCGCGCCGCCATGGACTGGCCGCATCCCGCGCAGGCAGTATGCCCTGAATTAAATAGCGTCTTACTCATACTTCTCCTTTAAAAGCTCCGGCTTTAAATCTATGAACTCGCCCTGCTTTTCTTTACCTGTAAGCAGACGGAAAATCTCCCGTATAGAATCTTTGGTGATATCCCTGCCGCCTAATCCGACGATAAAACTTGAGATCATCTGCGGTTTCTTAGTTTTGCCAAAAAAGACGGATTTAATCTCACCGGCCAGCGGGGCAAAAGAACCCGGAGAAATCGCGCGGTCAATAACCGCGATTTTCGGGATGCCCTTAAGCGCTTCGTAAATCTCCTGCGTCGGGAACGGCCTGAAAGAGGTAATTTTTAATAAACCGACTTTCTTTCCTTTTTCGCGCAGCTCATCAATGACTTCTTTGACCGTACCGCAGACAGACCCTAAGGCCACGATCACCTTCTCTGCGTCTTTGATGCGATAGCCTTCGATCAGGCCGCTATAAGTACGGCCGAAAACTTTCGCGAATTCCGCGGTCAGCTTCGGGATCAACGCCAATGCTTCTTTGTGCGTTTCCTCTAAGGCATAGCGGGTCTCCATATAAGAATCCGGGTCAACTAACGGCCCTAAGGTCATGGGATTTTCCGTATCTAACTTGTATAAGGCTTTATAGGCAGGCAAGAATTTATTCACCTGCTCTTGAGTGGGTATATCGATGGTCTCCACCCCGTGGGTGAGGATAAAACCGTCCATCACTACCATGACCGGCAACATAATCGAACTGTCTTCACCTAAACGGTAGGCGATCAGGTGTAAATCCGCGGCTTCCTGAATGTCTTCGGCGTGCAGCTGAATCCATCCGGCATCGCGTAAACTGATAACATCCTGATGGTCATTCCAGATATTGATCGGAGCGGAGATCGCGCGGGCAGCGGTAGTCATAACCACCGGCAGGCGCATCCCGGCGATGTTAAAGACCACTTCTGCCATATAGAATAAACCCTGTGAGCTTGTCGCGGTATATGAGCGTACTCCGGCAGCCTGCGCGCCCAAAACAGCTGAGGCCGCGGAATGTTCGCTTTCCACATTAATAAACTGGGAATCCAGGTGGCCATCAGCGACCATCTGGGCTAATTCCTCAACGATGTGCGTCTGGGGCGTGATCGGGTAAGCGGAGACGACCCCCGGCCTACACAACTGCACCATCTTCGCCACCGCCATTGAACCTTCTAAAAACTCTTTCATTGTTTATCCTCTATTATGGTTTAGAAAATTATTGCTTGGAACTCTCTTTGACCATCTCGATATCGCGCTTCGGGCAGATCGCGGCACAGTTGCCGCAACCCTTGCAATAATCGAAATCGGCATCAAAGGTATTCTTAGCCTGGCCGCTGATGCAGGCCTCGGGACAAATAAGTAAACACATGTTGCAGGCGATGCAGTCTTTTTTCAGAAATTTCGGCCTGTTCTCAATGCGCCAGGAACCGGTCTTGTTGTTTCTGCTTGCGCCTGGTTTGCAGACTAATGGTCCGAACATGACGAGCCCCCTCTTTCCATATAGCGAGTCATCCCGCCGAATACGCCAGAATTTTGAAAAAATTCTGGCAGTGCTTATGAGGCGGGATCGGTTCAATCCTCTTTCTTCCTGCGGGTCATCCCGCCGAATGCGCGAAAATTGCAAGGTCCCCGAAGGGGAACAAAGAGAATTTTCGCAGCGCTTATGAGGCGGGGTACTTCAAATATTCTTCTCGCGAGTCATCCCGCCGAATACGCCAGAATTTTGAAAAAATTCTGGCAGTGCTTATGAGGCGGGATCGGTTCAAATCTTTACTTTATTCTTCACAAAATCAAAGCCCTCTTTGGCGGCTTTGATATTTACTTCCTGCAATTTCTCCGCGAAACGGTGCCGGATCGCCTTATTTAACTCATCAATAGTCAACTCTCCGGTCGCAGCGCAAAAAGCGCCTAATAAAGCGGTGTTACCCAGCGGCCTGCCGATATGTTTCATAGCGATATCATTAGCCGGCACGACAAAAACTTTCTGTTTTGCCTTAAGCTTGGGTATTTCCACATCCTCTTCTTTGCCGTCAATAATCACTATGCCGCTCTCCAGAAGCCCGGAGAAGCAGTTAAAGCCGCGCATCAGGGTATGGTCAACCACAATCACGAAATCCGGCTCATAAATCTGGCTTCGCAGGCGCACGTGCTTTGAATCCACGCGTACAAAGGCGTTCATAGGAGCGCCCATTCTGGCTGCGCCAAAGCTGGGAAAGGCATAGGGATACATCCCTTTTAAAAAATAGGCGTACCCTAACAATGAAGCGGTAGTGATTGCGCCTTGTCCGGCACGGGCATGTATGCGTATCTCTTTCATGGAATCAGGCTCCTTAATATAGGTAAAAGGATTTATGTATGATATAACTTTTAACTAAGCTTGTCAAATACTTTATTTTTAGGGCTTTTTGAGGAGTATGGAGGTTTCGCTAAGAAGCCGGAGGATATTTTCAGCCTGGGCTACCTCAAGGTTGCCAAGGCCGCAGCTTGGGCTGATAAGGAGATTATTCAAAATTAACTGTTTATCCAGGCCTTTCCTGACCAAAGCATCCACCCCTTCCTGGATCTTATTGACTAAAGCCTGAGGAGTAAGGCTTACGCTAAACTCCATAGTCGGAACTATCCCCCAGCAGACCATGCCGCCGCGGCTGAAGAAGGCTTTGAGGTTATCGGCGTAGAGCACAAACTTCTCCTGGAAACCAAAGGCGTCAAAATTGATCATATCCAGCGTGCTGATATCGGTTAAAATTGACCAATCCGTATTCCCACAGCAATGCACCCCGCTTAAGGCGCCTGCCTGGCGCAGGTCATCAGTCATCTCAGCCAGCCCTGAGACAACATCTTCCTTATTGATCGGCGTATAGGCTGAGCCAAAACATCCCAGATACGGCTCGTCAATAAACACAAGCACCTGCTTACCAAACTCTTTAAAGAGCTCCACCTGCCAGAGCGCTTTCATTAAGAGACCTTTGATGATCGCCTGCATCATCACCGGATCATGCAAAAGCGACTTACCTTCCTGGTCCTGTAACGATGCGGCAAAGGTAAAAGGACCGGTGATATGGCATTTAATCAACTGGATGCTGGCAAGATCCATCTCTTGCAGGCGCTGGTAAAAAGCGTGCAGCCCTGCTGCGTAAGCAGGTGTTATTTTAAAGTAATCACGGTCGTCAGTGATAAGGCAGCTATAAAATAGCTCCAGTTCCTTTTCTTTTGCCCGGCCATCGAAAAACACTCCGTCTTGCCTAAGCCTCAGACACGGAAGATTCTCGCTAAACTGGGCAAGCATTCCTTCACGCACTCCGCGCTTAGGCAGCTGTGGCCAGAAAGGGATCTGAGGGGCGCAGGCAAAAATCAGATCCAATGCCCTGTCTACTTGCGCGGTATAAGGAAGACTGCCTATTCCTGTGGCTAAACCCTTGAGATTTTTCATATCTTCTGCCTTTTTAGTTGGCCGCTGTGGCCGATCTCCACCACCTCTTCTATTTTAATCTTCAAAACTACGGATTTCTCCGGCATTCCCACCTCAAAACCATCGTGTACCTTGCCATGGACCACGCCTTCAATAATCCGCTTTGTGGAGAGATCGATTTTCCTCTGCAGGAGCTCCTTTTGGATCTTGTCAAATTCACCTCCGCCGCAAAGGATCTCCACCGGACCGTTGACCTGATAACCGACAAGAGCTTCGGTGTCCATAATTGAAACCGAAACGCGAGGATTAGCTTTGATATTGTTAAACGTGGCTCCTAAAACATAATCAATAAGATAGAGAAAACTGCCGTCCATCTTCAATATGAATTTAGGGGCGACATTGGGCTGATGCTGCAGGTCGCAGGTGCCGACGCTGACAAACTCCCTGGAAGAAAGAAGATCCTGGATCTTTGCTGCTATCATTATTTTAAGTCCTCTGGCACAATACTGCTCCAGACATTTCCGAAGGCTTCTTCGAAACCATAGACATCGTCAAAATCCTGGCAATGGTCATCATCGGTCTTAGATAGGAGTTTTTTTTCGATCAGGTTAAATACCATGATCCCGAAATCCTGGGTCTTATGGATCCCCCAATGCTCCAGTACGGTCTTTGCCATCGGGCCAAACTGTTCAATCGCGAAATCGCGCAGGCCCTCGGCAAGTTCTTTGCCGCTTAAATGCCCCTGACGCTTAAGTTTGGATTGCGTAAAATAGAGCCCCTGCATCAGGAACTCGTAGGCGTCAGGCTTATAGCGCGGATCTTCTGCGCAAACCTCCTCTACGAGCTGATAAAAATCTCTCTTCTCTTCCATGCTCATAATAAACCCGGGATGTTCATTCCTGTGATATTCTTCATTTTCTGCGCGGTCAAGTCATGCGAACGCTTGATCGCTTTATTATATACATCTTTGAGAGATTTCTCAAGAGCAGACTTATCTGCGAGAGCAGATTCTTTTTCGATAAATACCTCCCGGACTTCCTGCGCGCCGTTCATGGTAATTTTTACCAGGCCGTCGCTGCTTAAGACGTCGAAATAAGTCTCTTCAAGCTCGCGCCTTACCTCCTGCATCTTACGCTGCATATCCATCAAAGCCTTCATTTTATCAAGCATTGATTGACCTTCCTTCTGTATTATTATGCCTGTTGTGAAAGTTGGCGGTAGACGTATGCCGTTGCCAGCATGGAAACCGGGATGCTGACGAATAATCCGATTATAAACGCCAGAAGGCCGGCAAAATTAAGAAACAGGATGACCAGCCCGAACAAAAGCAGATCAAGCTTGGCACCCTTGGTAAGCTGCGCGCTCCTTTTTAAGGCCTCGATCGGCCTTGTCTGTTCATCGACGATCGAGTAGGTGGCGAATTGAAACTGGATAAGCAATATAATTCCGGGGATAATAAGCAAAATAAAACCGCAAAAAACCATAAGGCCGTAGAGGATCGAGGCAGCGGCATAAGAAATAAAATTCTGCATACCTGAAAATAAATCGCTAAACTCCGCCGGCTGTCCGTCGACAAACTTAAGCGATATCCTGACCAGGCCCATACCCAAAATCAGGCTGACCACTGCCGAGACAAGTCTTGCGGCCAAAGAGACCAGCTGCATCTCCCGCATCGTAATATTCTCGATAACGCTAAACATCGCCGATATGATGAACACCACCACCAGAAGGATCGCGAAAAATCCAAAATGGGCCTTGGCATTCTCCCAGCCGAACCGCAATGCCTCTTCGATAGAAAATTTTTTCTCTTGCATCAAACACTCCTTTTGGCTAAAAACCCAGATCCTCTCCTACTAAAATCACCTGCAGCCTGCCCGGGGCAACTTCTGCCTCAATAACTAAGACCTGACAGCACATCCTTTTGTATTCGGGAAAAAAACAAATATCCTGTTTACATATACCGTCTTTAAGGCAGGGCGCATCCCAGCTCAGCCGCTTACAGTTGCGCGGCGTGGCGTATTCGCGGCTGCGCTTAAGCGCCGATGGAAGATCCGCGGTGATTTTGTTGATCCCACAGACGACAATAACGTGTTCGGCATAGGAAATTCCGGAGGTGCGATTACCGTATCCGCTGAAGAATACCAGCTCCCCGGTTGCGGCAAGGGCATTGGCACTGGTCAAATAATAGTCTGCCTGCGAACCTAACCTGCGAATGGCGAGATTCTCCTGCCTCGATAGGCCCGGCTGATACTGATTAAAGACTTTATTCCCGCGCCCCTCTAATCGCTTCATCGCCTCCAGCTGGTCCAGGGTCACTGATCCGGAAAAACCTACCGAAGCGCTTAAAGGTACAGCTGCTAACAACGTATCAATAGCCCGTTCTTTGCTATCGCAATAGACCCCGTTAATATTCCTCTTTTCCCAGGAAGCCAGTAACTGTTTTATTTTATGGGTTTCCATCGAAAGTCTTTTTGATATAGATAGTCTTGGGGATGCGTTACTTTATTATTGTGCAAGTAAGGCTTTAAATTTATTTTCAGAGAAATAAATATCCTCCCCGACCACCATTCCTTTAATGTTGACCAAAATAAAATTCGGCACTCCCAAGACATTGAATTTGCGGGCAACAGCCGTATCTTGATCAAAAACCACCTTAAAAGAGAAATTATTACGCTTTAGAAAATTCTCAACCCGATACACCGGCTCACCGATATTAACCGCAAAGACTTCTATGCCGTCTTTTTTAAGCAAAGGGTAACTCTGGTTTAGTTTCTGAAGTTCCTGTCTGCAAAAAGGACACCAGGTCGTCCAAAATACCAAAAGCAGTGATTCCTTTCCGATATAATCCTGCGATGAAACAAGGTTTCCTTTGGCATCAGCCAATTTAAAATCCACGGCCACCCGCGGCTGCTGCTGCTTCTTGATACTTTCGTTTGCCTGTAACGGGCAAACCGCTATACCAGATAAGATTATCGCCGCCAATATGGCTTTAAAAATTGTTTTCATGATTAGAATCTCCTTATGCCCGTTAGGATAAAATATGCCCCTGTGCCAAACAAAATCATCGCGCATATTTTTTTAATATTGGTCAGCCACCTGCCTGAACGGGGCAGACTGACCAGAATGGCGCTAAAGGTCCCGATCAGAATAAGAACGAGGCCGATCCCGTAGGCAAAACTCAAGAGCAATATCCCGCCATAGAACAGCTCGCCTTTAGTGGTCAGATAAACCAAAATCGAACCCAGCACCGGAGTCAGGCACGGAGAAACGATCAACCCCGAAGCCAGGCCCAGAATAAATGTCGACAGATAGCTGTGTTTCTTAAGCAGCGGCAGCCGCGCCAGCTGCGGCAGAGGAAGCGCGAATACATCGAGCATCGAAAAACCAAAGATGATGATCAAAACACCGACGAAGATATGGGTCAGCGGATGCGAACTCCACTGTCCGAATATGCTTCCGGTTAAAGAGGCGATAATTCCCAGCATCGCGTAGGTAATAGCGATGCCGGTGACATAAACAAGGCTTAGGCGAAATCCCTTGGCCCTTGATCCGCTGGAAGTAGCACCGATAAAGCCGGCAGTAATAGGCATGAGTGGATAAACGCAAGGGGTAAAGCTGACCAGAATCCCCCCAAAAAAAGCGATAAGAAAATCTAACGGGCTACCTGAAAGATTCATTCTTCAAGCTCTGTCATATTTATTGTGGCAATAATCAACCTTGGCTTAAAAAGTATTGTTACCGGGAAAGCGATTCGTCTATCCAGCGTAAGTAC
>CAYGZJ010000033.1:0-9780 GCA_964354335.1 uncultured Planctomycetales bacterium
CTCAGTAACGTATACTTCCCCATGCTGATACGGATTCATCGTGCCCGGATCGACATTGATGTAAGGATCAAACTTCATGAGGGTTACTTTGAGGCCGCGCGCTTCCAGGATCCTGGCGATAGAGGCAGAGGTAATACCTTTGCCTAAGCTTGAAATGACGCCACCGGTAACAAAAATATATTTAGCCATAATTAAAGGGTTAATTCACAGACGCCGCAATCATTTTACTACAGCGGCTACAACTTATGTCTTCAACGTAAACTAGATCCATAAGTTGTCTGTTCATTAAAAAAGGCGTTTTGAGCGCCGATAGTTCGGCCTTCAAAACGCCGTTGTTTTTAATAATAGTTCACTTTCGAACTACAATTAAGTATATCACAAATCAATCCGGTGTCAAATTTTTTCCTGAATATTCTTTGCGGTATCTATGTGAAACTAGGCCTGTTGCAGCCAGTGCATCTTACGGTTACGCCCCATCCATTCACGCACGATCCGATACCCCATGAACCGAAAGATGGCGTTACGAAAATGAAGTTTCGCCAAAAGAGAGATGGACCTGGAAAGAGAATAAAACTTTGCGTATGCCTGAAGGACATTCATCTGAAGCTGCCTAGCAGACAATAATTTTGGGTTAAAAACAACATGCTGGCCGTCATAAAGGCTCCAGTCGCGGCTGAAGATCCTTTTTTCTGCCTGCAGCTCATCATGTACCCTGGTCCCCGGAAAAGGCGTAAGCACTGACATCTGGATCGTATCAATCTCCTGTTTTATGGCGAATTTGAATGTTTCCCAGACAGTGCCTGCGGAATCATTATCCGAGCCTAAAACAAACATCCCGTGGACCTTTATTTTATTTTTGTGGAACTTGTGTATCGCGCTGATGATATCATCTATGCTCTGCTTCTTTTCGTATGCCTGCAGTGTCTTCTGGTTAACAGACTCAAATCCCACGCAGACCACTGAACATCCGGCGCGCGCCATAAGGCCAAGCAGTTCCTCGTCTTTTGTCACATCGCAGCGCACCTGGCAGCTCCACTTGCGGACTTTCTGTTTAAGCATAAGCTCCAAGAGCACACGCGTGCGCTGGGGATGGGCGCTGAAGTTGTCGTCGCAAAAGAAGTAAACGTTGGAATCTCTGTCCGAAAGCTCCTTTATCACGTTCTCAGCGCTGCGGAAACGGTATTTACGGCCGAAGAGTTTAGTTACGGAACAAAAAGTACAGTCAAAAGGACAGCCGCGGGAAGTAGAGATTGGCGCAAGAAAAGACGATTTATATCCCTTGATCAAAGAAAAATCCGGCTGCGGCAGGCTGTCCAGATCTTCTACAGCAACGCCCTGCACAACCGGATCTGTATTTGAGCCTTCTACGACTCCGGCAATCACCTCTTCTGCCTCACGCACCACCACCTGCCTGGCAAACTGCAATGCCTCATGCGGCAGAAGGCTGGCGTGGACTCCTCCGATGATCACCTTTTCTCTGGGGAAATTTTTGGCGACTTCATATCCGCGCTTGGCAGTCGAAGTCATGATAGAGACGCCGTAGACATCGGCCTTAAGCTTTGAATAATCAGGCCGATATATATCTTCATTGTAGATCTCTACTTCATGGCCTCTATTCTTAAGGATGGTACCCAGATATACCGGACCCAACAAAGGCATATGTAATTTGCTGTATACATTTGCCTCTGTTGCGGCCGGTTCAATAAATACTACCTTCATCTTATCTTAATCTTAGACAATGCGCACATCAATGGCGCGCGGGCCCTTGTCTGATTTCTCGACTTCAAAAGTCACTGTCTGCTCTTCGTTTAAAGCATCGAACTTGGCATCGATCAGGCCTGACTGATGAAAAAACAACTCTCTGCCGTCTGTGTCGCTGATAAACCCAAATCCTCTGTCCCGCACTAATTTCTTGATTTTACCTGTGTGCATTCTTTTCTCCTTAGAGTTAACCCCGCCTGTTGCGGGGCCTTAAAATAAAAAAGCCCGGCCTCCCAATGAAGCCGGGCTTTTTGTATTCAGGTTACAGTTTCACTACCTTTGTAGCTTGCTCACCCTTAGGTCCTTTTTCGATATCAAACTCGACTTCCTGACCCTCGGCTAAAGTCTTATAGCCCTCACCTTGAATCGCGCTGTGATGCACAAATACGTCGCTACCTGATTCAGGTGTAATGAACCCAAAACCCTTCTGGTCTGAGAACCACTTTACTTTTCCCTTTGCCATTATTTACTACCTCCTTCCGGTAAAATTATAGTAAATAATGACAGAAAAAAAGCCGTAAGGTTAGTTATCTAAACCTTCCGGCCTGAGACTTCTAATCTTTTATCTACTACAGGTTGAAGTATACCACATTTATTGGATTTGTCAAACAAAATCGTAGTTTTATTATGGGCGGGCTGTAATTGATTGGACTACAGAAGGTTATGGCACGACTTTTCTCTAGTCAATAATCCTGGCAGTAAGAAACATTTCCACTCTCTTCTTTTCCGATGCGGCTTTCCTGGCAAGAGGCAGGCCGAATAAAGTATCTTTCTTCTTCCCGGACCCCCTTTCTGTTTCAGCTCCTCCTATTGCAATCGTATCTCCGCTGTTAATCACAGCCTGAGTTAAAATCGTCCTTTCGGAAGGTGTCGCATCCGCTTGCAAGGTGCTTACTGAAGGCCTTAAGACCACCTTAATCGTTCCATCATTGTTTACTATAGGTAAAACCTCCAGAAAGTCCCCTATAGGCTCTCTTACGGCAGAAACGATCTCTGTCCCATCTCCTAAAATGACTAGCTCAGACCCGATAATCTCATCCTTAGTCACCTGAAGCAGGGCAGGATGATTACTTAAGGTTTTTAGCATCATTTCAGAACGCAGATTTGTTTGCTCGCTGGATTTAAGCAGGCTTACTATGGCTCTAAACTTAGCCTGTGGGATGATCACCTGACTGGCATTGACCCCTATATTCTCAAGGAATCCCGCAGTTGCCTCAATAACGCTGACCCTTATCTCAACCATCTTTTCCTGAACATCCAGACTCTTGATTACCCCGGCAATGCGCTCGATATTTTGCGGGCAATCCATCACAACCAGGCTGCCGGTGCTGGATTCAAAGCTGACCTTACCATCCTTACTCTTTAAATTGTTTGCCACCTCGCATAAAGACTCGGCGTTACCGTGTTCGATCTTGAATATCTTGACCTCTTGTTCGCAGCCCTGGCTAAAAGCTAGCGTAGCCACATTTAAAAATATCAAAATACCGATAAAAATACGCGCTTTATGCATATAAGATTTTGATTATTAATGGGTTGATATTCCGGGTGATATACCCTGGTATGCGTCTAGGAATTGCTTGATTGACCGGATTATACTTGGAAAATCTTTCGTCTCCAACCACTCTTTCTTAAAGACGCTTGCGCCAAAGGATACGGCGCTTGCGCCATTTGCGAAATAATCCTTCAAATTCTGCGGGGTTACCCCTGCGCAGGCCAAAAGTTCTATCTTATCAAGCGGCCCCTTGATCTCACGGAAATACTCCGGCCCGAAAAACTTTGCCGGAAAGACCTTTACCATCGTAGCCCCCGTCTGCCAGGCTTGATAGATCTCAAGCGGCGTTAGCGCTCCGGGGAACACCGGGATCCTTGATTTAACACAATACTCCGTGACATCCCTGACCAATACAGGAGTGACAATAAAGGTTGCCCCGCTTTCAAGCGCCGATTTCAGGCTGTCCATACTTAACACGGTCCCGGCGCCGATAGCCAGGCGATTCCCCGATATTTGCTTTGCCTTTTTGATTAATTCCGGGGCAGCCTTGGTATTCATAGTTATTTCTATGCTTTCAAGGCCCGAAGAGATGACCGCCTCGATCAAGGGCTCAATAACCGCAGCCTCTACTCCCCGTAAAATCCCCAAAATCGGTAATTTTCTGAACCTTGCTACATCCATTTACTCTCCGTCATCCTCGCCGACTAAGCTCTCGTAAAATTCACGATAATTCTCCTTCTTGTCGCTTTCCCGCAAAGCTATCGCTGCCCGCGGATGCTCATCGAGAATACCGGTTATGGCATAAGGAATAATATAGCCCCATTCTATCTTCTCACGCAAAGGAATGAATTCCTTGGAAATAACTTCCAGCACAGGCCGGATATCATATTTAGGGTTCTTCAGGAATCCCAGCAATAATTCTGTAGGACAATTTCCCGCTGCCCTGCCTAAGCCATAAATAGTCGCATCCACGTAATTAGCATCATGGATTATCGCCTCAATACTATTGGCAAAAGCAAGCTGCTGGTTATTGTGGGCGTGGATTCCTACTTCCTTGGTTTTTAAGATATGCTTCGCTTTCTTGATCAGAAACTCCGTAGTCTCCTGATAGAGCGAGCCAAAACTGTCTACTATATAGACGATCTTTGCCTTGCTCTCCTCTTCCAGCTGATGCAGGCATTCGGTTAGCTCGTTATCCAGAGTTTTTGATATGGCCATGATATTTACCGCGGTCTCATAACCCTTGGCGGCAAAGTGATTCTCCAGGCTAATCGCCTTATCCACATCCTTAACATAAGTAGCAACCCTTATCATATCCACCGGGCTTTCCTTCTTAGGCAATACGTCCTCCACATCAACCCTATCCACATCTACCATCACCGAGATCTTAGTCTTGGACTCTATCCCATCGATAACACGCTTAATATCATCGTCATCGCAGAATTTCCATTTTCCGAAGCTCTTAGGATCAAAGAGCTTTTTGGAATTTTTGTATCCTATCTCCATATAATCAATGCCTGCCTCAGCCAGCGCCTTATATACCGCGCGAACGAACCGCAGGTCAAAATCATGATCATTGACCAGGCCCCCGTCTCTTATTGTGCAATCCAGAACTTTTATTTTTTCCCGGAACATAAAAACCTCCTTGCGCAGAAAGCGCAACCCCAATTTATCCTATAAAATTGGGGGTAAGATAGCACAAGCGCAACCCCAATTTATCCTATAAAATTGGGGGTAAAATAGCACAAGCTCAACCCCAATTTATCCTATCCCAAAAGGGATGCACTTGGCATTCATTTATGCCAAGGTGCGATAAAATTGGGGGTAAAATAGCACAAGCTCAACCCCAATTTATCCAGCCCGGAAAGGGCGCACTTGGCAAACGCCTCACAAGAGGCGTACTTTGCTATCAAATAAGCAAAGGTACCTTTATGCCAAGGTGCTATAAAATTGGGGGGTAAATGAGCCCTCATTTATCTATCAGGCGAATTAGTATTCTACCGCCAAAAAACAAAGAATACAAGTGGAATCCCCAAGGCGGTTTGACTTAAGGATTTTTACGAAAGGGTTTAAAAAGTCAGAAGCTCCCGTAATATTTTATGGTAAAATTATTCTATGAAGAAGAAAGAAAAGGTAAGCTATGAGATTGAGCCGTCAGGCAAAATAAGCTTTATGCGCACTGTGGTTGACGGAGAATTTTCTATTGATAAAAACAACATCCTCACCTACCGCCTAAAAAGACCGATTCCTGCTTCTGCCCCCCAACAATTCAAATTATCGGGAAACTGGGCGTTAAACGAAGACCATAATCTTGTGTTTAAGCTAAATAAAGATAATTACAGCACATCTGCAGATAAGCTCACCTTGGAAACTGAGATAATCGACGCTAAGGCTAATGAGTTGGTATTGAGTATTACAACAAAGGATTCTCGCTCCCAGGCGCATTTTTATACGCTAAAATTAGGAGGTAAATGGCAGGCAGATAAATATAACCGCCTAAGCTTCCTGATAACAAAAGATAAAGGCCAGTATGATACGCTTACCTTCAGCAGTTCCTGGGAAGTAAATAAACAAAATCAGCTCCTCTATACCTACCTCAAATCCGGCTTAAAGAGAAAAGAAAAACTTAGCCGGACAATCACTTTTAAGGGTTATTGGGATATAACCGAGAAAAACCGCGTATCCTACGTGCTAAATAAAGAAATTGATTCCGGGTTTGACTTTAAGGTTAGCCTGGGCAAACCCGCAAAAAGGGGCCTGGAATATGAAATCGGTATCGGCGCTGCGCCAATAAAGAAAAAGTTTATCCTCTCTGGCTCCTGGAAGATTAATGAAAAACTGGGGCTATTATTTGAGATGCCCTATGAGGAAGGAAAGATCCGCAGCATAGTCTTTGGAACGACATGCAGATTAGGCAAAGGGACAAATCTGGAATTCAGGCTAAGAAATAACTTACACAAAGACCTGGGAATCGACCTGAGGCTTTCAAAGACTATTTTCAAGGGATCCGGAGAGGCTTTCCTGAAAGCGCTAAAGGATGAAAAAGAGATATCTTGTTTTGCCGGTGCCGGGATGAGGTGGTAGATTTAAACTATTTCTTTAGTTGGACTAATGCATTCTTTGCTTAGCAAAGAAAATTAATGCTATAATATATCTATGGGACAAATTATTCAAAACATTCATGAATGGATAGCCGCTTTTTTCAATAAAAGTAGCCTCGAAATATTAAAGAAAACAATCCAGCCTTACACTAGCGAATTCACAGAATTCCATTTCTCCTTTACCAATCCTGTGTTTGTCCTACTGGTTCTTTTAACTCTTCTAATACTTTCAAAAATTTGGGGGCTAAGGAAAGCCTTTTTCTACTGCTTAATAGTATCGCTGACATTATGTCTTGCAACAATGATAAACATTTACCCAAAAAGTCTAGTAGGGGAAACGGTATTTACCTCCGTGGACATAAGGGCTATTGCATCTCTTGTTATCATTTCTATAGTAACGTTCTTTTTCCTCTTCCTGAAGAAATAATAAAAAACAAATTTAACGGGGATTTTTTACCAAGAAGGGCTTAAAACGGTTAAGTCCAGAGCTCTGGGTGAGTGAATAGGATAACAAAAGCCAATCTTGTCTTTAAGTATCTGCGGGTATTCTAATGATGCGTTCCGGACTCGCCTATTTCTTTGAGGGTTTCTTGCTGTATAATTCGTACTTCCCTGCCTTGACTTATTGGGAAGAAGGCTCTTCTACTGATTCAGCGGGTGCTTGAGGCGGCGGTTCAACGACTGGCTCCGGAGGATTTGGCTGGGGCTGTTGTGCTGGAGCGGGCGCTTCCGGTTCGGGCTCAGCAGATTTTTTCTTCTTTTTAAAATAATTTCCGATGGCTTCAAAAGCCTTACTCTGAATCTGCTCCTGTATAACCCGCGTGTTTGACATGACCAGCTTCATCAGAGAATCCTTAAATCCGCGGAATTCCGGCTTTTCAACTGTTCCGCCGATCTCAAAACTTAATTGTACCGGGTTGATTTTGTTTAAGGTATCGCAGATCATGGAGGTCGGCATAAATCCCGATGAGTCTTCCTCTCCTGCCTTGGCCGCAAGCTCATGATTGCTTAAGATGATGGAATTTCTCGAATCAATGACATCATCGGTTAAGCTGGTCTTAGATTCAAGCGTCAGCATACCCCTTAGCACATCAACCGGAAGAGAATCCGCGTAGATAAAATTCAGCGCGGAAAGGTTTACCTCTTTAAGTATGACATCAAACAAGGTCTTCTGTTCATTGCCGCTAAAGGCCTGATCAAAAAGAAGCTGCACACTTCCGGCCCGCTGCCCGCCGCTTGCCAGATCTCCTGCGATATCGAATTTTCCAAGGCGCACTCCGTTTACCGGATCAAAAGCGACATTACCAAGCTCCATGCGCGCATTGGTAACTTCCAAAGACCTGCCTTCTTCAGGCTTAATATCAACGCGCACATTCCTAAGCACCAGATCTTTGATTTCAAAAAGATAGTTTCCGGAAGCAGTCTTAAACTGCACCCTTCTGCCCTTGGGTAAGATGTCGATTTCCTTGGTTACTTTTTTAGCCTCAATTTCCTGAGATTTACGTTTTTCTAGATTTTGCTTCGCAAGTTTGTTTTTTAAAAGCCCGTATGCGCGCGTAAACCAATCCTTGTTCTTTATCGCGGCGTCAATTACCTGGCCCGGCTCGATCTTTTTTGCTTCCTGCTTTGGCCTGGCAAGTTTCTGAATATTAAAAGTACCATCCGGCTCGCCGCAAACGCTGATTTCAGCATCATTCATGTATATCGATGAGAAAACAAGCCGCCTGGAAAGAAGGCCGAAAGCGCTAAGGCGTGCCGATACATCAGCGATACGCACAATACGCTGGCTGGGATTATCCGGGTCAAACACCCGCAGGTCTTTGGCTGTGACAGACAAGGTAAGCGGCCAGATATTCATCTGGCCAAGCGTAACCTTTGCCTTGCTATATTCGTTAATTTTGGCTACAGCAAAATCCTTAATATACGGGCTAAGAAACATTCCCACGCCAAAATGAACAGCAATCAGCACTATAACAACAAAAATAATCTTGGGGAGATTAAGGTATTTTATCATTCGGTCTTGCCTCTAATATAGTCCATCCTGGCGACAAGTTTGTTGACCACTTTAAATTTTGTAAGGCGCTTGGCTAAACGGGTATTCTGTAAATTCTTAAGTTTGGGTTCGATGAAAGAGATATAAATAAATCTGGAAAGCCAGTACACCGGAATAAAAAGTAATAGCGATAACCCCAGTCCACCGGCAACCAGCGTATTATTCAGATCGAGCAACGCAAGAATCGGCAGGTTGATAACTATGCGCCAGAAACCAGTCAGATAGCCTGCCTGGACCAAAAGAAATCCTCCGAGGAAATCGGCGAGTTTCCATGCCCCCAAAAGATAGAGCATTTTGAATAACGGAAGCACGATAATAGTGGAGAATCTGTTGATTTTGAAGACAAAGAAGAAAACAAACAACAACAAAGCCATTGGTCCGTTTAGGGGGATAAAACCCAGAAAAAGGCCGAGGCAAACACCCCAGGCAACCTGACGCGGGGTAATGTTGAGCTGCAGGATGGATATGATGCGCGCGGGAATATTTATAAAAGAAAACATTCTAGCCTCTCTGTATTTGATATAATTCTAACACCATTTGATGACCAAGGCAATGATTAGATTACCAAAAAACGCCCCGAGATTAATCGGGGCGTTTGCGTTACTTAAAGAACCCTGGTGATCAGGTAGATTGTAAGATCTTGGAGCTTAGAGACATATCACTTTCTGAGACACCACATCTGACATTATTTTTAAGCCCTTGCTACTTACATCGTAGACTCCGATGACATCCTCATACTTGGAGGATTCGGGTATGAGCTCTCTAAAGAGGCTTTTTGACTGCGCAAACAGCTCCTTATTAAAGAATACTTCTTTTTTCTCCGGAAAAAGCGCGACATAGAATATATTTGTTTCGACCAGATCCTGGAAAAAGTGCGTTCCGTAAGAAAGCTCCGGCATAAGATTGCCTTCCGAGAAAGCAACCTCAGCAAGCACAGCTATATTATTGATCTCGGCGAATTTCACTGACACACCCAACGAGGGAGTCGTTGTCCCCCATCTGCCCGGGCCCATCAAAAGAGTAGGCAGCTCCTCTTTGTCTTTTATAGTCCGGTTTAACTTACCCACTATGCGGGCGACCTCATACTTATCCGATAACACAAGCTTAGTGTACTTCTGGGGATCCACATAAATGATCCAGGAGATCTTCTGCGAGATATTCCCGCCCAAGAAATATCCGCGCGATTCAAAAAGAATATTCTCTTTCTTCACCTGTTCGGGGATAGCGACTTTATGGCCGATACCGCGCGTCTGCAGCGGCCGGCATTGCAAGAGATTGATCTTGAAGGAGCTGTCCTTTGTAAAATTTACGGTGAATTCTATCTCCACAGGATAATCATAGTTTTCCTCAAGAGATTTCAGGATTTTTTTCAG
>CAYGZJ010000034.1:0-1953 GCA_964354335.1 uncultured Planctomycetales bacterium
TGGAAACGTGGTGATTGAGGCACATGGCGAGCAGAACACGCTTTCCGCCAATATCCGCAGCGAAACTCCGTTCTCGCTTAAGAGCGAGCCATACGATAATTTTATCATTGTCAATCTTACTCCGGGGTTGGTCTTATACAACTTTAGGCTCATGGGCGGCAATCCTGTGACCAATATCACTAACAGAGGATATGATGTCATGCAGTCTAGTATTAACCAGGAGATCTTGTATCCGTACTATAACCGCTGGCAGAATGATTGGGGTTATGATGTTCTGGTCCAGAAGATCGTCAAAGAGGGGCCGCTGATCACTGACAAGCGCCCGGCTACGGACCATATGCTTTTGAGTTTGGATAAGTTAGGTTTCAAACTAGAAGTCGATGATGGCAGATTGCTTATTGTCGGCAAAGGCCTTAAGCTTATGAATCTGGGGCCGATCTATCCCATGAAATCCTTTTATTTCCCCGCGCCAAACCTGCTGGAACCTCGTCGGTAAATCGTACGAAATCGCAAGATACCAAAAAAACTCAAAAATTTTCTTGACAAATTTATGGTTTCAGGTATACTCTACTAAGTTAATAGAGATTATAGGAATAAAAATGAAAATAACTTATAGAGGCGATTACGCCATAAAAACGATTTTAGAATTAGCCCGGCATTACGGTAATAGCCCTGTGACTATTCAGGAGCTGGGCCATCGCGCGGATACGCCGATAAAGTTCTTGGAACAGATACTTTTGGATTTAAAGCGCGCAGGGTTTGTAGAGAGTCGCCGCGGCAAGGTCGGAGGATATCGCCTGGCCAAACATCCTTCGCAGATAAAGTTGGGAGATGTGATACGCTTTATTGAAGGCCCGATCGAACCCATTGCCTGCGTTGACAAGGGTTATGACGGGTGTAACCAGATAAATAATTGTACTCTGCGTGGCGTCTGGAGGCAGGTTGCGCAGTCAACGGCCAAGATCATTGACAATATTACGTTTGAGGATCTGTTGAAGAAATCAAAACACAGCGAAACAATAACCTATCAAATCTAAAATGAAGATCGCCAAAGACATTACTAAGCTTATTGGAAATACTCCGTTGGTTTACCTTAATAAAATAAATCAGGAAGGGATGGCTTCAGTTGTGGGGAAACTGGAGTTTTTTAATCCATGCTCTTCTGTCAAGGACCGCATTGGTTTGAACATGATCGAGGAAGCGGAAAAGGCCGGCAGGATCAAGAAGGATACCATTCTTGTTGAGCCGACATCGGGGAATACCGGGATAGGGCTTGCTTTTGTCTGCGCGGTCAAAGGATATCGGCTCGTTCTGACTATGCCTGAGACAATGAGTCTGGAGCGCAGACAGTTGTTATCCGCTTTCGGAGTGGAAATTGTTTTGACGCCGGGCCCGGAAGGAATGCGCGGCGCCGTAAAAAAAGCCGAAGAGCTTCTCAGAAGCAATAAACGTTTTTTATTGCTTCAACAGTTCAGTAATCCGGCCAACCCTGCGATTCATCGCGCCACCACGGCTCAGGAGATATGGGATGATACCGACGGTAAAATCGATATTTTTGTCGCCGGAGTAGGTACGGGTGGCACGATAACCGGTGTCGGTGAGGTGCTGAAAAAGAAAAATCCGGAGGTCAAAATCATTGCGGTTGAACCAAAGGATTCTCCGGTTTTGTCAGGCGGATCTGCCGGGTCGCATAAAATCCAGGGTATCGGCGCAGGATTTGTCCCGGATATCTTGAATCGTAAGGTCATTGATGAGGTGATACAGGTTTCCAATGAGGATGCGATCGTCACCTCCCGGCGGCTGGCAAAAGAAGAGGGGGTTTTGGCGGGTATTTCTTCAGGAGCAGCAACACATGCGGCCCTGTTGGTTGCAAGGCGTAAGGAGTATAAAGGCAAGTTAATAGTGGTAGTCTTACCGGACACCGGCGAACGATACTTAAGCACTGGGTTGTTT
>CAYGZJ010000034.1:2053-9725 GCA_964354335.1 uncultured Planctomycetales bacterium
AATAGTGGTAGTCTTACCGGACACCGGCGAACGATACTTAAGCACTGGGTTGTTTGCCTAACCAGAGGGGGAGTAGAAAATGAAAGACAGAATAGAGAAAGCGCTTGATAAAGTTCGTCCGATGTTGCAGGCAGATGGCGGTAATGTGGAATTGGTGGAAGTCACTACTGACGGCATAGTCAAGCTTAAGCTGCAAGGAAGTTGCGGCTGCTGCCCGATGTCCCAGATGACCCTAAAAAACGGGATAGAGAAGATCATTAAACAGGAAGTTCCGGAAGTAAAAGAGGTTATCGCAATTTAATATCGTTTAGTTCGTTATTTTCCTGCCTGCCGGCAGGCAGGCGCTAATATCGTTAGTATCGTTTTAAAACTTTTAAAACGAACCTAGCGAACCTAACGAACCTAACGGTAATAACGAAAGTGAGTTGGAAATATGAGAACAATTAAAGATATAAACGCGAAGATCAAAAAAGGCGATTGTGTGGTAGTTACCGCCGAGGAAGTCATTGAGCTAGTCAGAGAAAAGGGTGTTAAAAGGGTTGCCCAGGAAGTCGATGTTGTCACTACCGGGACCTTTGGCCCGATGTGTTCTTCGGGCGCCTATTTTAATATCGGCCATTCTAAGCCGCGCATCAAGATCGGCGGAGGCACCTGTACCCTTAATGATATCCCAGCGTATACTGGTTTTGCGGCGGTGGATATTTATATGGGGGCAACCGCTATTGCCGATGATGATCCGCGCAACAAGATTTATCCCGGAGAGTTCAGCTACGGCGGCGGCCATGTCATCCATGATCTTGTCGCTGGAAAATCCATTAAACTCGAGGCGTCCGCTTATGGTACTGACTGCTATCCGCGCAAGAAACTGAGCACACACATCCATTTGAAGGACTTAAATGAAGCGGTACTCTTTAATATCCGCAATAGTTACCAGAATTATAATGTCGCGGTGAATTTATCAGACAGGCCTCTTTATACCTATATGGGTATGCTTAAGCCTCACATGGGCAATGCCAATTATTGCTCTGCAGGTCAGTTGTCTCCGCTTCTAAAAGATCCGCACTATAAGACCATTGGCATCGGCACAAAGATTTTCTTGGGCGGTGGCGTAGGATATGTGGCCTGGCAGGGAACGCAGCACAACCCGATGGTAAAGCGCAAAGATAACGGTATCCCTCAGGCTCCGGCAGGCACTATTGCGGTAATCGGAGACCTGAAGCAGATGAAGTCTGAATGGCTGGTGGGTGTGAGCATGCTTGGGTATGGCGTGACCTTGACTGTCGGCATAGGAGTTCCTATACCAGTGCTGAATGAGGATGTATTAAAATACGCCGCGGCAAAAGATGATGAGATCTACGCTCAGGTCATTGATTACAGTGAAGCTTATCCGCAGGTGATCCCCGGAAGCCTGGCTGAGGTCACCTATGCGCAGCTTAAGACCGGAAAAATCACTGTTAAGGACAAAGAGATTCCGACGGGGAATATCTCCAGCTACCCTAAGGCCCGCGAGATCGCCGGGCAATTGAAGAGCTGGATCAAGAAGGGAGATTTCCTGTTGACTGAGCCGGTGGCGCCGCTTCCGGATGTAGATTCAGGATATACCTTTAAGCTGTTGAAGGAAAGCCCTTCTATCAGCTAAAGTTTTTAGGAGCTTACCCCCAATTTTATAGGATAAATTGGGGTTGAGCTTATGCTTTACCCCCAAACTTATTGGATAGTTTGGGGTTGCGTCCTAAAAAGGACGCACCCAGCATACCTTATAGCTGGGGTGCAGCTTTCTGCGCAAGGAGACTTCTATGGTTATCAAGAAAAAGATCGTATTGCATTTTCCCCACCGCCAGATCGACCAGCCCATCGTGTATCATCTGGTAAAAGATTATGACCTGCAGTTTAATATCCTTAAGGCTTCCATTACCCCAGAAGAAGAGGGGTTGATGGTGCTGGAGGTCACCGGAAAGAAAGAAAATTACACCAAGGGTATAGAGTATCTTGAGGGCTGCGGCATAAGGATCGAGCCTTTAAGCCGGGATGTGTCACGCAATGACGAAAAGTGCGTGCAGTGCGGTGTATGCGTGCCTATCTGTCCGACGGGAGCATTATCCGTGGACTTGGAAACCCGTAAAGTCGGTTTTGATAATACTAAATGCATTGCCTGTGAGCTCTGCGTCAAGATCTGCCCTCCTCGGGCGATGGAGGTACATTTTTAATGAACGCTTGACTTACGAACGCGTAAGCGTGAGTAAGTCAATGCGTGAATTAATCCCGAGCGTACGCAGTACTTTTCGAAGAAAAGTACAAGTGAATACGCGAGGGATAATGAACATGATAAAACTCAAACTTTCAAAGCTTAAGCAGATAATAAAGGGTTACGGTTCCTGCTTGGTGGCGTTTTCCGGCGGGGTCGATAGCAGTTTTCTTTTGGCGGCTGCCGCAACGGTTTTACCTAGGAACAAGCTTCTGGCGGTGACTGCGGATTCCCCGACCTACCCTTGCGAAGAATTGTTAGGCGCAAAACACATTGCCCAAAGCTTAGGGGCAAGGCATAAGGTCATTAAAACCAATGAATTCAGGGATAAGAAATTCATCTCTAATCCCATCGACCGTTGTTATTTCTGTAAGAGAGAACTTTTTTCAGCGTTAAACAAAATAGCGAAGGATAATAAATTGAATTTTGTGCTGGATGCCAGTACCATATCGGATAAAGCGGATTTCCGGCCGGGAAGCCTCGCAAAAAAAGAATTAAAGGTCCGTTCTCCGTTACAGGAGGCAGGCTTGACTAAGGCCGATATCCGTTCTTTAAGTAAGAAGTTGGGCCTGCCTACATGGAATAAGCCCTCTTTGGCCTGTTTAGCTTCCCGGATCCCCTACGGCATCAAGATTTCCCGCGAGATATTGGAACGGGTGCACAAAGGGGAAGCGGTTTTGAAGAAAGAAGGCTTTGTTCAGGTGCGGCTGCGCCATTATAACGGTCTCTGCCGCATTGAAGTCACCAAGAAAGATGTTCCACGGCTCCTTGTCGTAAGAAACAGGATAGTCGACAGATTAAAAAAATTAGGCTATAATTATGTAACGGTTGATTTAGAAGGGTATCGTAGTGGAAGCATGAACCTGGCAATAGGGACTAGTAACTCGTAACTAGTAACTAGTAATTTTAAAGTAAAAATTTACGAGTTACGAATTACGAGTGTACGAGTTACGAAAAATGAAGAGAATCTATTTAGATTACGCGGCTACCACACCTTGTGACCCCGAGGTCCTAAAGGCTATAGAGCCGTATTTTTTTGATAAATTCGGGAATTCCTCCAGTATCCACGCCTTTGGCCAAGAGGCAAAAAAAGGAATCGAAGATGCGCGTCAGGGTCTGGCCTCGTTTTTAGGAGCTGATCCGTCGGAGATCGTCTTTACCTCGGGTGGTACAGAGTCCGATAATTTCGCCATTATGGGCGTTGCGCACGCCTTGGAGGCCAAAGGTAACCATATCATTACCTCTGCTATTGAGCATCATGCTGTCAGCGAGCCCTGTAAATTCCTGGAGAAAAAGGGTTTTAAAGTCACCTATGTGGCTGTGGATAAATCCGGACTGGTTTCTCCGGAAGATGTGAAGAAGGCGATCACGGATAAGACGATCCTCATTTCGATTATGCACGCTAATAACGAAATCGGGACTATCCAGCCTATTGCCGAGATCGGCGCCATTGCCAAAGAAAAAAGCATTCCTTTTCATACTGATGCGGTGCAGACCGTCGGGCATATTCCCGTAGATGTAAATCAGCTTAATGTTGACCTGTTGTCCTTGGCTGCCCACAAGTTCTATGGCCCCAAAGGCATAGGAGCTCTTTATGTTAGGAAGGGTACGCGTATTGAGGCACTTTTGCGCGGAGGCGATCAGGAAAAGGGCAAGCGCGCTTCCACACATAACACCACCGGCATCGTGGGGTTAGGCAAAGCCGTGGAATTATGCCGGGAGAAAATGAATGATGAGGCGAGCTTTCAGATAAAATTACGCGATAAAATGATCAAAGAGATCCCCGCAAAGATATCCGATGCCTATCTCAATGGCCATCTTACAAAAAGACTTCCTAATAATGTAAACTTCTCGATTAAATATATCGAAGGAGAATCGATCCTGCTTAATCTGGATATGCTGGGGATTGCCTGCTCCACTGGTTCTGCCTGTACCTCCACATCCCTAGAGCCTTCGCATGTCTTATTGGCTATCGGCCTGCCGCATGAAATAGCGCACGGTTCATTGCGGATATCGCTTGGCCGCTGGACCAAAGAGGATGATGTGGAATACCTTCTGGATAACCTGCCAAAGATAGTCACTAAGCTGCGCGCAATGTCGCCGCTCTACGAGAAGAAATAGTCCGAGGTCACCACGTCACCAAGTCACAAGGTCACCAGATGCTCGAAAAGATCATAGAGTTTCTTAAGAAAAAAGAGGGCTACATTTCCGGCGATTCCATTGCCCAGCGTCTGGGTATCAGCCGCCAGGGGCTTTGGAAACATATCCAGGAGCTCAAGGAATCAGGCTATGATATCGTCGCTGTTCCGCATTTGGGCTATCGCCTTATTGCCAGTCCGGACCGTTTATTCCCCTTTGAAGTCCAGCGCGACCTACATACTAAGTTTGTCGGTAAAAAGATCCACTATTATGATACGCTTCCCAGCACCATGGAAGTGGCTATGGGATTAGGCATTAAGAACGCACCCAGCGGCACGATTGTCCTGGCGGAGTCTCAGAGCAAAGGAAAGGGGAGGCTTGGCAGGATCTGGTTTTCGCCAAAACATAAAGGAATATATCTTTCCATCATCCTGCGGCCAAAATTTGCCCCCGAACGCACGCCGCTTTTGACTCTGCTTACCGCGGTAAGTGTGTGCGAGGCGATAAAAGAGTGCGCAGGCCTGGATGTGCAGATCAAATGGCCAAATGATATCCTGGCGCATCAGAAAAAAATCGGCGGGATACTTACGGAGCTTAATGCCGAGATGGACGAGGTCAATTTTGTGGTTATTGGTATCGGTTTAAACGTGAATAACGACGGAAAATCGCTGATCAGCGGCGCGACCAGCCTTAAAGCTCTTAAAAGTGAGCCGGTTTCCCGTCTGAACCTGCTGCAGGAACTTCTGCGCAGGGTAGAAGCGAATTACACCGCTTTAGAAGAGAAGGGCCCTAAGCAAATCATTGAGAAATGGCGCGAGCACAGCCTTACCTTAGGCAAGCGCGTAAAAGTCTATTCCCACCGTGAGCATATCGAGGGAGAGGCCCTGGATATCGACCTTGACGGAGGCCTCTTAATCAGGAAAGATACCGGCATAACCGCTAAAGTCATGGCCGGAGATGTCGTCCACTGCCGATAACCCCCGAATTAAAAACCGAAGGCACCAATGTAAACCAATAAATAATATTAAGTTGACATTTAACCGTACCGTTTTATAATAGCATTTATGCAAAAAAAGACGCGGTACGGTTTTTTATTTATGGCTATTCTTGCGCTATGGCCTGCAGCTGTTTATTGCGCAGAGGATGTTTCGCTGGAGCCGATACGGGTAAGCAAAGAAAAGGTTCACCTGCTTAAGGGGTTTTCAGTAAGCGGCAAGAGTTTTAGTATTCTTCCGGTAGATTCTGCGATAGAGGCATTAGGTACCCTTCCGGTAGACCTGCAGAGCCGTTCTCCAAAGGCAGCGATGCAGACGGATTTCTCTTTGCGCGGATCGAATTTCCAGGGGGTTTTAATGCTTCTGGACGGCCAGCGCATCAATGACCCGCAGACAGGGCATCATAATGCGGATATCCCCGTGACCCAAGCTGATATCGAGAGAGTGGAGGTCCTAGGAGGTGTCAGTTCTTCGGTATTCGGTCCGGATGCCATAGGCGGAGCGATAAATTTCATCCACAAAAAGCCGAATAGCAGGAAGATAATCTTTGAGTCAAGCGGCGGCCAATATAAAACCTGGTCAGGCCTGTTTAGCGCTGCCGATAAAATCGGGAAGCTGGGGGGCCGCGTTTCCGTTGAGAATCAAAGTTCGGGCGGTTTTTATACGGATACGGACTTTCGCAAGTTCACTTCCACTATTGACACAAGGCTGGATGTACCCGACGGAGAATTCGCCTTAAACTTTGGCTATCAGGAAAAAGAGTTCGGCGCCTACGATTTTTATACGCCGGCAAGCGGATATCAGTCTAAGGAGTGGACTAAGACATTCCTGTTGAATACAGGATTACAGATAGAGAAGGCGGGGTTTCTGATTAAGCCAAATTTTTTGTGGCGCAGGCATTACGATAAGTTCATGCTGGATAAGACGTTGCAGCGCAGCCGCTATCTTAATCATACCCGCACCAATATGTTTACCCCGAATGTTTACCTGCAAAAAGAGATCAGCCTGCTTGGCAAGGTTGGATTAGGCTTAGAGTACGGACAGGAAAAGATGAATTCCGTGTTTTTAGGTAAACACAGCCGAATTCACAAGAGTATATTTTTTGATGACAGTAAAGATATCAATGAGCGCCTGTCCCTGGGACTGTCCTTTCGCGCAGATGATTATCCGGGGAACAAAAATAATTATACCGGTTCGCTCAATTCCAAATATAATATCTCTGGGGCCAGCGCGCTTCGTCTGGGGGTGGGTAGGAGCATCCGGGTCCCGTCTTTTACCGAGCTCTATTATAATGACCCGACCACCGTAGGCAATGCCGCTTTGGCAAATGAATCAGCCCTGAATTATCAGGCAGGCTACGATTACACAAAAGAAGGCCTTCTTTCCGGGATAACCTTTTTCCTGCGGGATGAAACGGATTCCATCGACTGGGTAAAAAGTTATCCGGCTCAGGCGCGCTGGCAGGCGCAGAATATCGGCAAGGCCAAAGTCTTCGGGCTTGAGAGCCGGCTTAAATTTGATTTAAACCAATACCTGGCGCTTGATTCTAACTATACCTATATCAACAGGCGCATGGATAGCCAGGGGTATTTGTATAAATACGGCCCGAATTACGCCAAACATATTTTTAACAGCGAGCTGGTAGTTGCGCTGCCCTTTGGCAAACAGACCATCGGTTTAAGCTATAAAAAGAAACCGCTGCGTGACGGCTGGCTCTTGCTAAATGCCGCCTTCAGCTATAATCTGAATAAGAAGACACAGCTTTTCTTAAAAGGGACCAATCTTTGTAACGTCGAATATCAGGAGATCGAGGGTATTCCCCAGCCGGGCAGGTGGGTAGAGGGAGGATTCAGGGTAGAGTGGTAAAGAACAGTAAGATCGAGAAAAATAAATATATCTTTGTTTTCCAGACCAGCTTGACGGATAAGGAAAACTTTAGCGATTATATTTTCACTGACCCGGTGGATGTGATCAAGGTCATGCGTTATGAAGATGTTTCTAAAGCCTTTGAGCTGATAGAAAAGTACGCGCAAAAATATTATCTTGCCGGTTATTTCTCGTATGAACTAGGATACTATTTCGAAAGGCAATCTTTCCGGTTGGAAAATACGATAACTTATCCCCTTATTCATCTGGCGGTCTTTGACAAGGCAGGCGTGTTTCATCATAAGTCCGGCAAGGGTGCCGGGCGCATTTTCCCCGAAACAAAAGAATATTTTCAAATCGATGACCTAAAGTTTAATTTCAAAGAGCAGGAGTACGCCAAAAAGATAAGCCGTATAAAGGAGCGAAT